>CAMDGL010000049.1 GCA_945897845.1 Chitinophaga pinensis
TCATGATCTGGATTTCGATGTTTTTTATAATTTTACGGGTAATGAAGTTATCCTAAAATAGACAGTATAATGAGCGAATTTGATGCACGGGCCCGTGAGTGGGACAAAGATAAAATGCACATGGATCGTTCGGTAGCGATTGCCGCCGAACTTGAAAAGATGATCCCGATTAATCCTACCATGAAAGCCCTTGAATATGGCGCTGGAACTGGTATCCTGAGTTTTCTGCTTAAAGACCGGTTTTCAGGAATTACCCTGATGGACAATTCACAGGAAATGATAAAAGTTTGTATTGAAAAGACCGAACACTACAAAACCAATCACATTCTGCCCATCTGGTACAATTTGGAACACAAAGATTATGACGATCAATTCGATATCATTTACAATCAAATGGTCTTACACCATGTCAATGATTATGAGGCTATTATTTATTCGTTCCATTCGATGCTAAATCCCGGAGGCTATTTGGCCATTGCCGATTTGTATCCCGAAGATGGCTCATTTCATGGCCCAGACGTAAAAGTCCATTTAGGATTTGATCCGGAAAAACTTACCGAGATATTCAGGAATGCAGGATTTAAGAATATTGAATACCAGACTTGTTTCGAAGTGAAGCGCGATTCGGGTGCAAAATATCCGGTATTTTTATTGGTGGCGCAGAAATAGATGATCGGTTTAACTTGTCAAAATCTTCTCCATCGAGTTTCGTTCCTTTTCGGTAAGCGAATCCATTTCTTCGAGGGCATGTTGGATTTTTGTTTTAAAGTTCCAGCAAGTCATTTGCCGCAATGACAGCCGACGGCCAAATTCATAAGTCGAAATATCTTCTTTTCCTTTACAAACCTGGTAAGCAATGTAAAAAGCTTTACTGATTGGGAATTTAACTCCGTGAAAAACAGTTCCGTTTGTTGCAGTTTCCTTTGCTTTACACTTGGTACAGCGGCGTGAAAACGGTTCCTGTCCCGGGCACGAGTTGGTGTTACCGCATTTCTTGCAAACAAATCCATTGGCCCATTTTATGCCTGCCAGAAATTCGAGACATTTTTCGTCATTCCTGAACATTTCTTCAAGCTGTTCAGGACCAATGCTATTGCTGAATATTTTACTCATAAATTAATTCTTATTGGTGCAAATGTAAATAAATAAGTGTCACTAAAAAGATTTAAGTGACACTGAAGCGATTTAATATTTTCTTTTATTAGCTTTGCAGACAAACAATTTTGAAAATGTATTATGGAGAATAATTGTGTAGTAAAACCGAGACCACGAACAATCAAAGAGTTTTTAAAATCGTGGTCTTTCTGGAAACCATTTTTAGCCACAACAATCGGAGCCATCGCCGGATTTTCATATTATTACTTTGTTGGCTGCACTTCAGGAACTTGTGCAATTACAAGCAGTCCGTATATGAGTACATTTTGGGGTGGCATGATGGGATTTTTCGTTGTGAACAGTCCATGTGCCAGAGGTAGATGCTAAGCCAGAGAATAAAAATGGGTTCACAGATTTATTAGGCATCCGAAAAAGCTTTTCCTCCAAAAGGTATTATTCCGGTTCTTTATTTCTAACTTTCGAACAAGTTAATAAACTCCTGTTTATAAGTTTCAATTGAATTTCTAACAATTCATATTATGGCAAAAGTTGTCGTATTGGGAGCCGGTATTTCTGGTCATACCGCTGCAGCCTTTCTAAAGAAAAAGTTGGGCCCGAACCACGAGGTTGTTGTTGTAAGCCCTTCAGAGTATTATCAGTGGATTCCATCCAATATTTGGGTTGGAGTCGGTAAAATGACCATTGACCAGGTGCGGTTCAAGTTGAAACCGGTTTACGATCGCTGGAAAATCGATTTTAAGCAGGCCAAAGCTACCGCTATTTTTCCTGAAGGTGGAAATGGACTGGAAAGGCCGTTTGTGAGTATTGAATACACTGACAAAATACGTCAGGGTGAAACCGAAAATATTGATTACGATTATCTCGTCAACGCAACAGGCCCAAAGCTGAATTTTGCAGCTACCGAAGGCCTCGGACCGGGCAAATTCACTCATTCCGTTTGTTCGTGCGATCATGCCGTGGCCACCTGGGATGCATTGAAAACTTGCATGGATCGGATGGCAAAAGGCGAAACACTTCGCTTCCTCATTGGCACTGGTCATCCGGGAGCAACTTGTCAGGGGGCAGCGTTTGAATACGCACTCAACGTGGCACACCAAATTAAAGCACGCGGACTTCAGGACAAAGCTGAAATTACCTGGATTTCGAATGAATACGAATTGGGCGATTTCGGAATGGGTGGAGCTTTTATCAAGCGCGGTGGTTACGTAACTCCTACCAAAGTATTCAGCGAATCTATTTTTGCTGAATACGGCATTCGCTGGATCAAGCGGGCCGGAGTAACCAAAGTAGAAGAAGGAATTGCACATTACGAAACCCTGGATGGTGAAATGAAAACTGCGGCTTTCGATTTTGCCATGCTCATCCCCGCTTTTGCCGGCGCCGGTTTAAAAGCATACAATAAAGCCGGCGAGGACATTACTCCGCAAATCTTTGCACCAAGCGGGTTCATGAAAGTTGATGCTGACTATTCCGGAAAGCCTTTCGAGGACTGGTCTGTAGAGGATTGGCCATCGACTTACCAAAACCCTGCATATCCGAATATTTTTGCTCCGGGTATCGCATTTGCCCCTCCTCATCAGATTTCGAAACCCATGAAAAGTCCGAATGGGACATTGATTACCCCAGCTCCTCCGCGTACCGGAATGCCTTCAGGAGTAATCGGTAAAATTGTGGCATTAAATATCGTGGAACAAATAAAAACAGGCCGGACAGATTTCAAACACAAAGCATCGATGGGCAAAATGGGTGCCGCCTGCGTGGTTTCAGCCGGATATGGAATGTTAAAAGGCAATGCCGCTACCATGACTGTTTTCCCGATTGTACCCGATTGGGAGAAATATCCGCAATGGGGACGCAATCTCAACTATACAGTTGGCGAAGCCGGATTGGCCGGGCACTGGATCAAGATCGTTTTGCACTATATGTTTATTCACAAGGCAAAAGGATATCCGTTCTGGTGGTTAATTCCTGAATGACAATAAATTACATTTTAGAAACAATCAAAATAAGTAAAAATGGCAAAAAATATTGTGCGCGGTTATTACGACGAATCGTATCCGCCACTACCAACCAAGTCAACCAAATTCCTGCGTGGGAACATCATCTGGCAAGCCGTTCGCTTTGTAGTACTTAACCTTAAAATTATGCGAATTATTGTCGGTGGGCATTCCTGAAAAAAGATTCGGGATGCATTTGTCAGCAATTTATCCTCTGCGGCTTATCTCTGACAAATTTCCCGCATTTAAAATGGAAATGTCTTTCTCATTCAATTCAATCAATCCATCCTTTTCAAAGCTTTTCAGGAGTTTTACTGCACTCTCGGTTGAAATTCCTGCAAAGTCAGCCATATCTTTGCGTGAGAGAAGCTGAAATATTTCAGGATATTCAGGTTTTAGACTATTAATATAAAGCAGAGTGTCGGCTATACGTCCGTTCATTTGTTTGTACATTACTGTTCGAAGCGTATCGAAAAGGTTGGCATTTTGCTCAAAGTATCGCTTAATTATTCCCAACCCGAAAGTGCCATTTTGCTTTATTACCTGTACAATCGCTTCTTTTTCAACCAAAAAAACCTGACAATCTGTTAATGCAACTGATGAGTAGCTGAATGTATTTTTTGCAAATACGGAAGATAACCCAACGAACTCACCCGGTTGAATGATTCGCAGATTAAAGCTTTTCGCGTGGTCACCCTCGATGTATTGCTTTGCCAAACCCTTCATTACAAAAAGCACATACGAAGCGAAAGTCCCCTGTTTGGTAAGGTTATCACCTTTCCGGAACAGCACTTGTGTTTTGCTTACCCTTACCAGCTCAACTTCATCAGCTGTAAGCGTTTGAAAACAAGGAGCCTGAAGATCGCAAATAAAATCACTGTCTGATTCAAGGATGGGTTTCATCTTTAGCCTGAAGTTAAATTCGTTTGCAAAGTTAGAATTATACTTCAACTGGGCGTAGCCTGATTTATTTATTGTATTACTTGCTTCGATTACATCAATAAAAAAGCTGTCGCAGTTCAATTCAGGAGCCGATGCGCTTCACCCGTAAAATCTATACTCCCGTTGATTTGTGATGTAGTTTTGCATCGTAACAATTAAAACAAATCAGAAATGTTATACACCAATTTAAAACACATTGAAAACGCTGCGGAATATTCACAAATAATCAGCGAAAACGAAAATGTAATTATCATCTGTGGACGCATGGGGCCAATGTGTGTTCCTGTTTACCGGATTGCCGAAGAATTGGAAAAGGAATATGCACATGTAAAATTCTTCGATATGGAATTTGATAATCCTGAATCACAGGTTATTCGAACTTTGCCTGAAGTAAGCGGCTTCATGGGAATTCCGTTTACAATTTATTACAAAAACGGACAAGTGGTAAAAGCCACAACAAGTATTCAATCGAAAGCGCAAATAACAGCTATATTGGATCAGGAATTTGCAGCGACCGTAAACGTTTAATTCAACAAATCAAACACATAAAAAAAGTAATATGCAAACAACATTTATTATAATCGGAGTTTTAATGGCCGCTTTCATCGGGTTCCGCTATTTCGCAATGGCAAAAATGAAAAACACTCCTTTGGTGGCCGACAACGAGAAAGTATTGACACTTACAGAACAAAATTTTCAACAGAAAACAAAAGGGAAATTGGTGTTGGTAGATTTTTGGGCAACCTGGTGTGCTCCCTGCCGAATGATGGCGCCTGTTTTAAACGATGTGGCTTCTGAATTGAATGGAAACTCGCATGTCGGAAAAGTTGACATTCAGCAATACCAGTCGCTGGCCAACAAATTTAAAGTTCGCAATATCCCAACAATGATCCTGTTTAAAAACGGCATCGAAATCAACCGTTTTGTCGGAATCAAATCGAAAGAATTTTTACTCAAGGAAATTGCGAAAGCAAGCTAAAAGTTTCTCTCGAAGATTAATTTCAAAACACATAATAGATAATCTGGTGGCATTCAACACCAGTGGTGCGAAATATTTATAGTAAATCAATCACAAACAAAGAAAAATCGTCCGAACGATAAACCAGAACAAAACATCGACCTGCTTTCGGACGAAACAGAAACCGTATTAATAAAAACAACAATTCAGAAAATGGAAAAAATATTAATTATAGGGGGAGTTGCTGCAGGAGCTACTGCGGCGGCAAAAGTTCGCCGCATTTCTCCGACTGCAGAAATTACAATGCTTGAAGCCGGACCGGACATCTCGTTTGCCAATTGCGGCCTGCCGTATTACATTGGCGGCGACATAAAAAGCCGCTCGAAACTGATTCTGCAAAGTCCGGAAAGTTTCAAAGAACAATATGACGTTGAAGTGCACACACATACCATCGTTTCTTCGATAGACAGAACTGCGCACAAAGTAAAAACACTGGATACACGCAGCGGCGAATATAAAACGTTCGAATACACCAAACTAATTCTGGCACAAGGTGGTCGCCCTATAAAACCAACGCTTCCAGGTGCTGATTACGATCATGTTTTCACACTTTGGACTTTGGAAGACATGGACAAAATTTCACTCCATCTGGAAGAAAAGAAACCCAAAAACGCTGTCGTTGTTGGTGGCGGATTTATCGGTCTTGAAATGGTGGAAGCCCTTGTAAAACGTGGCCTGAAAGTGAACGTGGTAGAAATGATGCCGCATGTAATGGCCATCATGGAAGCAGAAACTGCAGGGTTTGTTGAGACTGAAATGCTCTCGTATGGCGTTGGTATTCATACCGGTGCAGGCGTTACCGAAATTATGCCGCGTAAAGTAAAACTCGACAACGGGAAAGTACTGGATGCTGACATGGTTTTACTTTCGATTGGCGTTCGTCCAACATTGCAACTGGCAATAGATGCAGGTCTCGAAATCGGGGAAGCAGGCGGATTGCTCGTCAATGAACAACTGCAAACTTCCGATCCCGATATTTTTGCGGCTGGCGACATGGTCGAAATCGAACATCGCGTAAACGGTAAAAAAGTACGCATTCCGCTGGCCGGACCGGCAAACCGCCAGGGACGAATTGCCGCTGAGAATGTTTTGGGTGGAAATCATGCATACAAAGGTTCAATCGGAACTTCGGTAGTGCGTGTTTTCGAAGCGGTAACCGGAATAACCGGATTTTCGCTGAAACAGGCCCGTGCTGCCGGATTGGATGCCGACGCGGTTGTTGTTCACAAAGAGCATCATACTTCTTATTATCCAGGCGCCGAAACGGTGACCACCATGTTGGTTTACGACCGCAATACCGGAATTATTCTTGGCGGTCAAACCGCTGGCTACAAAGGAGCTGACAAACGTTTGGATGTAATTGCAACTGCTACCGCTGCAAAATTGACGATCAACGATCTTGCTGATATTGACTTTGCGTATTCGCCGCCCATCGGAACGGCCAACGATGCCATTAACATGGCCGCCTATACCGCCGAAAACCGGATTTCAGGATTCAGTCCGTCGGTTACAGTTACCGAATTGGATGCTTTTATTGAAGGAAAAAATCCTGTATTTGTTGATGTTCGTGATGTGTTCGCTTTCGAAAAAAGCCATGTAAAAGGAGCTATCCATTTGCCATTGGAAATTCTGGCAGAACAAATTAAAAGCATCCCGGAAAACAGAACTGTGATTGTTTACGACGAAACCGGAAAAAAAGGACATCAGGCACTTCGCACGTTGATGGGCTCGGGTTATAAAGATGTTACCAATATTTCAGGAGGACATACTTCTCTTCAGAGACAAGCCAGAACCGTTGGGTTCAAACACCTTCAAATAGATCTTTTACCGCTTGAGCCAAAGTCGTTGGAAAAAGAAAATTCTAAAACGGAAGAAAAAATAGTTGAGAAAGTTCAGGATGCAAATTCACCGATTGTTGTTGATGTGCGCACTCCGGAAGAATTTGAAGATGGCGCTTATCCCGATTCAATCAATATTCCGTTGGATGAGTTAATGCATCGGTACAAAGAATTGGGAAATAACGCAGCACGTGAAATTGTGGTGTATTGTGCTTCAGGAGCACGTTCGGCATACGCCCAGCAAATGTTAATGAATTTGGGTTACGCCAATGTGAAAAACGGCGGTGGACTTTCATCTATGATGTCACGCCGAAACATAAAACCTTTAGCAACGGCTCCATCAAACGAGCCCATCGTGGTCGATGTGCGCACTTCCGAAGAATTTGAAGACGGCGCTTTCCCTGGTGCGATCAATATTCCGTTGGATGAATTACAAAGTAGAATTGCTGAATTAGGAAGTAAGTCACGGGAAATAACCCTTTACTGTGCTTCAGGAGCGCGTTCTGCTTACGGACAAAGGGGCTTGCTACAAATGGGTTTCACCAATGTGAAAAACGGAGGCGGTATCATGCAAATGATGAGACGCAGATAATATCAACCAAATAAATCTTAACCCATGCAAAACGTTTTTTCTTACGCCGATTTCCAGCAAAAAATGGAAGGGAACGACCATGTTGCCCTATTAATACACAATCCTGAAAATGAATCATCAAGGTGTGCTTTTCGGAGTATTGCTGAAGCCATGCATTTAAGTCAGATGATTTCGGTTTTTATTGCTGATGTGAGTCAGGTTCGGGATATTCATTCCGTTTACGGAATTACAAGTGAACCTTCGCTGTTGCTTTTTGCAAAAGGGAAACTGGTTAATACGGTGAACGGCTGCCACGAAAGCGACTATTTCAAAGCTGTGATCAATCATGGTTTATTAGAAAAAAAATAACAATTAAAAAACCAACGATGTTTGAAGCAATTAAGAAATTTTTAGGAATAATACCAATTGACTATGCCCAGTTAGTGAAAGAAGGGGCAGTCATTTTAGATGTTCGGACCAAAGGAGAATTCGGATCCGGACACATCCGCGGATCGGTCAATATCCCGGTTGAGCAACTGCACAAGAATCTTCAAAAGTTTAAAGACAAAAAACGCACTATTATTACTTGTTGTGAATCAGGAATGAGAAGTTCTTCTGCAAAGGGAATTTTGACTTCAAATGGTTTTATCAATGTCCACAATGGTGGCAGATGGATGAGCCTGAATAATAAATTGCGATAAATATATTCGGATGAAAAAAGTTTTAATTCTGGGCGGCGGATTTGCCGGTATCCAAACAGCTATTCAATTACAAAAAAGTGGAAAGTTTAAAGTTACGCTGGTTTCCGACCGCGATTACCTTTATCTATACCCCATCTCAATATGGGTTCCGGTTCGAATCAAAGAATTCAGCGATGTAAAAGTTCCGCTGGCTAAAATTCAGAAGAAATATCCGTTTGAAGTAATTGTTGATTCGGTGAAAGAAATCCATGCAGTTAATCATGAGGTAGTTTGTACAAGCCAAACCCTGAATTACGACTATTTGGTGGTTGCCTTTGGAGCCGATAAAATGAAGCATAAAGGACTTGAGAACACCTTATCGATTTGCGGAAAGCCAGAAGGTTCAGTCTCTATCCGCGATGGAATTGATGCATTAATTCAAAAGGGCAGCGGAAAAATTGCCATTGGGTTTGGCGGAAATCCGAAAGATAAATCGGCAGTTCGCGGAGGACCTGCATTCGAACTGATTTTCAACATTCATAATCTGTTGAAGAAAAAGAAAATAAGACAGAATTACGACCTCACATTTTTTGCCCCAATGGAAGAGCCGGGAGCGAAAATGGGCAAAAATGCTTTGCCGATGCTGAACAAGATGTTCGATCAGTATAAAATTGAGAAACGGTTTGGAAAGAAGATTACTGAATTTGAACCTGGTGCAGTTGTGTTTGAAGATGGATTAAAACTGGAAGCCGATTTGACTCTGTTTATCCCCGCTTCGTCCGGACATCATGTGTTGCAAACGAGCGATCTACCTATAACCGAAGCAGGTTTTATTCAGATTGATACTTATTGCCAGGTGCACGGATTTGAAGATGTGTATGCCATTGGCGATATTTCTGCCATGGAAGGTCCCGAATGGATTGCCAAACAAGGCCATGTCGCTGAATTAATGGGCCGCAATGCAGCGCACAATATTATTGCAACTGAAACCGGATCTGGTCAGAAAAAACATTACCACGAATCGCCCAACATACTTTGCGTGATGGATACCGGTGATGGAGCTGCGTTTGTTTTCAGGAACACGAAAACATCGTTCATTATTCCGATGCCATTTTTTGGACATTGGATGAAACGCGGATGGGGAACTTATTCAAAAATAACCAAAGTGGGTATTCGCAGACATTTTTCAGGATTTCTGTTTTCAGAATAAACAGATGCGAAAAGTTTTAAAAGTATTGGTAAGTAACCGAATGATTCTCTTGTCGGTTTTGGGAGTTTCGCTTTATCTGGCAATCTCAAAATACAACATTTCGCTGTGGTATATTCTCGCGGCGGGGGTGTTGCTGGGCGTAATATTCGGTAAAGTTTTCTGCAGGTGGGTTTGCCCGATGGGACTGATCATGGAAATAATGATGAGTATGGGTGGCGACGATAGTAAAATCAAACAAATGTACCAATACCATAAAATTGGCTGTCCGATTGCCTGGATTTCAGGATTTCTGAATAAATATTCCATTTTCAGGATAAAACTGAATGAAGATACCTGTAAAACCTGCGGCATTTGCGACAAAAAGTGCTACATCGTTGCAATGGAACCGGTAAAATACAGCCTTTACAAACCTGCAATGACAAAGCCTGGAGATAGTTATACCTGTTCAAAATGCCTGAAATGTGTAGCAGCTTGCCCGAACGGAAGTTTAACTTATAAAGTTTAAAGATTTATGAAAGCAAACTTTGAAACCATCATTAACGATACCAAACCAGTTGTGGTCGATTTTCATGCCTTGTGGTGCGGGCCGTGCAAGGTACAGTCACCCATTCTGAAAGAGGTGGCAGCCGAACTTGGAGACCGCGTGAGAGTGATTAAAATTGATGTCGATCAAAATCAGCAGTTGGCCGGCCGGTATCAGATTCAAAGCGTTCCTACGCTAATTGTTTTTAAAAATGGCAAGTTGGTTTGGAGACAATCGGGAGTAGTAAGTAAAAGCCAGTTAATAAGCATTTTAAATCAATATTTATAACTTGTATTTCTAAAAACAGTCCTCTAAAACGATGAGAAACGATGACTCAAAATAAAAACCATTGGTACGATGGCTGGTTTTACGATACAATTATTGCACCCAATCAGGATAAGTTATTCGGGCAAATAAAGGATCTCATTGAAACCCAATCGAAAGTGATTGATGTGGGCTGTGGAACTGGTCGCTTAGCCTTTGCGCTGGCCGATCATGGCATATCTGTTTTAGGAATTGACTTGTCGAAACGGAATATCGACAGGGCAAATCGGACCTTGCTTCAGCAACCAAACGAACAGATTACATTCGAACATCGCAGCCTAAGCGAAATTTGTAATCAAAGGCATACCCATTTTGATTATGCCGCCATAACCTATGTTATTCACGAAGTAAATGAAAACGAAAGAATCACTCTTCTGAATGAAATATCGCAAATCGCCGATAGGATTATCATAGGCGACTATTTTGTTCCCAGACCAAGAGGTTTTGATGGCAATCTGAGTGAAGTTATAGAATTTATGGCTGGTGCTGAGCATTATAGAAACTACAAAAACTATATGGCTAACGGCGGCATTTACCATTTGGCAAACCAGGCGGGATTAAAGATTGTGAATGAAATCAGAGATCAATCCTCAACAAATCATTTGGTTGTGTTGGCAAAGTAACTAAATAAACACTCCTGAGTTAATGGTCACAATTAATGAATGCCGGATTGTAATCAGACAATAAGAAAACATATTCATCAGAAAGTTGTTTAGTATAAAAACACTAAAAAAAATTAAAATGAAAAAAAACATGGGTACTATTGACAAGGTAATCAGGATACTGGTTGCTGTCGTAATTGCTATCTTATTTTTCACAAACGTTGTAACAGGCACATTGGGCATTGTCCTGTTAGTATTGGCTTTTGTCTTTGTGATAACAAGCTTTATCAGCTTCTGCCCATTGTATTGGCCTTTCGGCATAAACACCGGTGCAAAAAACAATTAAAAAATTCAATTCTATAACCATGGAATATTATTTCAGTGCCATTTTGCATACCGGTTTTGACGATGCAGTGGCTAAAATTACAGAAGCCTTGAAAACAGAAGGCTTTGGCGTACTGACCGAAATTGACATGCAGTCCAAATTAAAAGAGAAATTGGGCGTTGATTACAAAAAGTACAAGATTCTGGGAGCTTGTAATCCTGCCTTTGCCTACAAAGCTTTGCAGGCTGAAGAAATGATTGGAGTAATGCTGCCTTGCAATATTGTTGTTGCAGATAAAGAAGATGGCTCCACCGAAGTCGCAGCGATTCATCCAATTGCGTCGATGATGGCTATTCAAAACCCCGCTTTGGAACCGCTCGCGCAAGAAATAACAGAAAAATTAAAAAGGGTAATGAATCTGCTGAAATGATTTATCATCCCTGACAGGGTTTCAAAATCCTGCCAGGGGTGATGATGGTCTTTTTTCAGTTGAAGACTGAGAATTACCTAAAATGATTACTTTTATAAAAAGTGATACGATATGACTGATTATAAAAATATTATAAGAAGGAATCCAAATAAACGATTTGGAAAACCATGTGTCAGGGATGCCAGAATTTCAGCTTATGATGTACTCGGCTGGTTGGCAGCGGGGATGGATTTTAAGGAGATTATTTTCGATTTTCCGGGATTTACAGTTGAGGACATAAAAGCTTGCCTGGCTTATGCTGCCGATAAAGAACACAAATTGCAACATGCATAATTGACTCCAAGACGATTTACTTACCACAAAATCACAAATACACCAAAATACATTACCCATAATTCAGCTTTCTATTAAAATTCAACATTCACCATTTCCCCAACCTACCGGATATATTTTGCTCTCTGATTCTATTCATCAGCGTTATTCAAATGTTGCATCATGAGTGGAACGTCCGTCAAATCACCTGATTCTGGGGGCTTGTAATCCGGCCTTTGCATGCTAAAAAGGGTAATCGACCTGCTGAAATAAAAAAATACGACGTTTACCGTATTTCAGGAAAGTGATGTCTGTTTTAATTTTATCTCAAAATCAAAAGAGAGAAAATTATGAAAAAAACTTTACTTCTAAAGATGGCGATTTCGGCCTTTTCAATTGTCCTAAATGCGCAAACTGTCAATCGATTAAA
This sequence comes from Chitinophaga pinensis, assembly GCA_945897845.1. Classification (GTDB taxonomy): domain Bacteria; phylum Bacteroidota; class Bacteroidia; order Bacteroidales; family Prolixibacteraceae; genus Aquipluma. The sequence goes on from CAMDGL010000049.1 coordinate 12,319, forward strand.
TTCATGGGGATTTCTGAATTCGCCACCAGCGCCCACAAAAGCATTTTCGACCAGTTTTGGGGGTTTCCATTTGCAATATTCCTACCCAAAATCGCAACTGCTTAAAGTCAATCAGAATGGAACGCAAACGCTGCTTTCCAATTTAAGAAAATCGTCAGGGTTTAATAACTTCCGATTGGCTGAAGAAGGGAATTGGGCCATGATTTCGTATTCGGAGAGTGACAGCGTATTCTTTTACCTCACTGACGGAACTGCCGCCAAAACCAAATTGGTGCATTCGTATAAAGGATCTGGCACGCACCAGTTTGATTTCACTTTTCACCTGGGGAAAGCCTATATTACTTATGATACAGGTTGGAATGCTTTCAAAGGGCTGCTCGAAATCAATCCGGCTGATTTTAAATCGAAAGTTCTTTTCAACAAGGGGTCGGAGGATTTATACATCTATTCAGTGGTATCGGACAGTGAAAATTTATACCTGAATTACAGGAATGGAACGGTAAACAAAGCATTTCAGGTAAATACAAACGATGGATCGTTGACTCTGATTACCGACAAATTAGCCTATTGGGCTCCACAAAAACCCTTTGTGCGCATGGGCAGTAGCCTCGGTTTATGGACTGTAAAAGACACCACCGTGCTGATGAACGGAACCAGCTTTCAGACCAGACGAATGTTGCTTCAGAAATACAATTCCACCACCAAATTGCTCGAAACGTTGTTGTACACCGGATATTTTCAGGCAACTCAGCCCTGGTATCTGGGTGAAATTAATGGCAAAAACTATTTCTTTTCGAACGGTGATTTTAACCTGAAGAACTGTCAGGCTGTTACTTGTGCGGGCAATGAAGGGGCTTATTTATGGGAAGTAAGTTCGACTGGCAGTAAAATGGTAAAAGCAGTGACCGCAACTGGCGAAACCTACACATTCACGGGAATTAAGCAGGTTGCATCAGATAAAATCTACCTTGAAATAGCAACAAAAGCAGCAGGGAAAGAATTGTGGGTGGCTACCCCGACCAATTTGTATATGGTAAAAGATCACAATCCGGGAGCCACTTCACTGAAAGATTATGGATTAAAACTGGCAGAAGCTGCCGTTTGCGGCGGGAAAATTGCCATTCCGGGAGTCGGTGCTGTTGCTGCAACTGGAACCGATAATGAACTGTATATTTCAGATGGAACCGTTGGAAATCTGAACAAATTGGATGTAATGCCCAAAGCAGGAGTTCAGTCGATGCCCAAAGGCTTGTTGAACTACCAGAATAAGATTTTATTTGTAGCTGCCGATACGCTGAAAGACAACCTGGGAATTGCCATGACATCCATGTATTCACTCGATCTTTGCAATGCCGGACCACCAACTGCAATAGAAACTTTTGCCAAAGCAGTTGAATTTCAAACATTTCCAAATCCTGCAAAAAATACACTTTCGTTTCAGGTTTCAGAAGCGATAGAAAGACTGGAAATATACTCGGTCGCCGGGAATCTGGTTCTGCAAAAAATAAATCCTGATCGGCAAATTGATGTGAGTGGTTTGAAGAATGGACTTTACATTGTTCAGTTTCATTCGGAGAATAAAAAATACACCAGCAAATTTCTTGTCGCAAAGTAAAAAAATCACTTGATCGTAATCGATCGTCAATACTTGTAACCCCAACAGAATTTCACTCTGATGGGGTTACTTTTTATCTACAATTCAACATTCACCATTTTCCCAACCGACCTGATATATTTTGCTGCCTGAGCATATTCTTCGGCTGTATTCAAATGTTCCATCATCAGCGGAACATCTTTCAGTTTGGCTAACTCAGTCAGAAACACCGAATATACCAGATTACCTTTTCCAGCTATGATTTCGTCGAACTGCGGAACAGCATTGTCTTCCCGAAGCGTGATATCTTTTGCATGGCAACTCCTGATTTGTGGCCCAAGTTTGCGGAAACAATCGCGGATCATTTCACCATTACGGTAATAAATCTGCGGACTGGTAATTAAATTCATCGGATCGAGGTGTACACCAAACTGCTTGCGATCAATGGCTTTAATGAGTTTCAGATAAGAATCAGCAGAATCGGGGTAAGCCCAGGGCATACATTCCAGCGTAAAATAAGTATGCTTTGGGTTAACGGCATCAATTATTTTTCGGGTAGTTTCAACGATCAAATCAAAAGTGGCATTGGTCAGATTATCCTTGTGTGGTCCAGCCCAATGTTTCGGGTTTCGCGAACCACTCACATTTACACAGCAACTGGCCCCAATTTCATCGGCCAAAGCCAGCGAATCAATGCATTTCTGAATGGCCTTTTTAGCAGTTTCCTGATCCGGCGAGATCGGGTTACTCCAGGCACCGACTTCAGCAATTACAATATCATTCTTCAATGCTGCAGATTGATAAGCTTTTATCAAAGCAGAATCGGCTCCCGGCGACACCGGACAATAAGCAGCCCGGTAGTCCAATTTTTTGATTGCAGCAATCCACTCTTCAGGAGAATTATACTTTTCAAAAACAGGTCCGCCCAAACGAACTTTAGATTGGGTAGTTGAAGTCGCGGCCAATTCGGTTGGCATTACGGTTAGCGCTGCTATTCCTGAAGCTGATAAGGAGATAAAGTTTCTTCGTTTCATATTCTAATTCTCTTCAACAATCAAAACATCCCAAGGCCCGATTTCCAAATTTGCTCCGGAAGCAACAGCTTTTCCGGCAACCAGTGCGGAGCCACCTTTGTGCGGATACACCAAACTCGATTTTTGCGAACTGTAATTGTAGTAATAATGTACTTTTCTGCCAGCTTCATTCACTCCGCTTTTGGTCACGAGCGGCCAGTGCAGGTTTTGGTCAACGGATTTAATTCCTGCACGTTCCAATTCCTGAAGAATCAGTTTTTCCTGAATTTCGTCTGAAAC
>CAMDGL010000050.1 GCA_945897845.1 Chitinophaga pinensis
AAAGTGTTAGCCCTGATAAGCATCGGGTTATATTTATTAAATGGCGTTGCTCTTCCTGTGTGGCAAACTAATTCAATCTTGAAACTCCACAGATCTTAAGGATGATTTTCTAACTAAAACAGTTTTGTTTAAGCCGGAAAATCTATATAAGTAATAGGAACTATTTATTGTTGTATATTTTCCCAACTCACCCCACGTCCGCAAGCGGACGTCTCCCTCTCTTTCAAAAAGAGAGGGGGAAAGCATCGCAGATGCGAGGGGGTGAGTTGGGATAAAAAACAAAAATTCAAATGCGACATTATTTCATTCTAATTACTTAGTTATATATTGATACCTATATTTTAATTGGAACTTGTTGTTAAAGTGAATTTAAAATCACTTCCTTTTCCCTCTTCACTTTCAACCCAAATTTTTCCACCATGTTTTTCTACAAACTCTTTACAAAGGATTAATCCTAATCCTGTTCCATTTTCCTTTTGCGTACCCAGTGTTGATTGATTTTCGTCAATGCGGAATAACTTTTCGATTCTCGCTTTTTTTATTCCGACTCCGGAATCCTTGATCGAAAAGGTGAATACTTTTTGTGTTTCTTTTGCAGAAATAATAATTTTTCCTTCTGGCACGGTGTATTTAATCGCATTCGAAATCAGGTTTCGAAATATCGTACTTATCATGGCCTTATCGCCAAAAACCTGCACCGAATCAGGTAATTCGGTTGTAATCTGAATCATCTTCTGATTTGCGATATTGATAAACAAAGGCACCGTTTCGTTGATGAGATTTACCATATTCAGATGCTCCGGTTTGAAATTCATTCTGCCCGTTTGTGATAGTGACCATTCCAACAGGTTATTAAGTAAGTTCATTGCAAGTTTCGATGACTTCAGGATCAAATCGGAATACATTTTGACTTTTTCGTATTGCGTTTGATCGACGTCCTGTATCAACAATTCGCTAAATCCCAAAATGGAATTAAACGGACTTTTCAAATCGTGGCCAATGATAGAAAAGAATTTATCTTTTTGGGCATTCAGTATTTTAAGTTCCTCGTTTTTATGTACAATCTCCAGCTCTGCCTTCTTTATTTTGGTGTTATCGCGCCAGATACAATAATAAATTAGAACGCTGTTTATAGTTATGATTTGCGCTTTTACATAAACATTCCTGATTTCTCCGTTCTTATTGCGTTGTAAGGTCTCGAATTCGCCTTTCCCATTACTTATCACCTTCGAAATTTGAATGTTTGTTTCTTCTACCGTTTCAATGGCTTCAACATCGTGGATGCTTAAGCGTGCAAATTCATCGCGCGAATAACCCAATTGCTGGTGGGCTGCCGTGTTAAACTCAAGGAATTTAGCAGTAATCGGGTCAATAATCAGAATACCATCGGGCGATTGTTCGAAGAGTGTTTTTCTCTGGAGCGACTCATTTTTTAACGCCTCTTCTACCTTTTTTCGTTCGGTGATATCACGTTCGATAAATAGTATGTTTGCAGGTTTCCCTTCTGAATTCAATAAGACCGTGGAATTTATATCAATATAAAACCGGGTATTGTCATTTCTAATTGCCTGGTATTCTGTGAGCTTTTGATCCTTTTTTCCTGCCAGTAATTTCCGGATATTTTCAGTCAGGCTCTTGTGATACGAAGGATCAATAAATCGAAAGACTGATTCACCGTATAACCGGTCTCTTTCATCCGTACTTAATCTATACATATCGAATAATTTATCCGACATAAATTCCAGTTTTCCATCTAATGAAAGGATGCCAATTCCGTCGGGCGATGCTGATATAATGGCTTGAATTCTCTGACTGCTTTCCCAAAGTTCCTTTTCAGCCCGATCGCGTTGGGTAATGTCATATATAATGGAGAAAAGAATTTGCTTTCCCGAAAATTCAATTGGAGACGAGTGTACTTCAACAATACGTTGCTCGCCGCTGGCTAACCTATGCGAAAAAATGAAGGTGTTTTTTATCCGGTTTAGCGCCTTATTGTACTCATTAACTACTTGTTCAGGTTTCTGAAGGTTAATTTGATTAATATTCAGAGAACACAGCATGGCTTTGTTGTAGCCATAAAAATCGACTGCAGCCTCATTTGCATCAACGATCAAACCCGTTTCCGGGTCAATTAACAGCATAATGGAGCTGTGGAATTTAAACATGTTTTTAAAACGTTGTTTACTTTCTCTAAGCGTCGTTATTAATTTTTCAGCTATTTGTCCGGATCTAAGTCTGGTATTCATTAATGAAAGTGTCAGCAGAAACAACAACATACTTAGTAAGATACCGCTTATAAATACAATAATGACAATGCCCTTCATAAAAGCACTTTCAATGTTGTGCTTCATAAATATCAAAACCCATTTCTTACCATAAAATTCCATTGGGAGAATAATTGCTCCGGCAGTTGAATCAGGACATTTGACCGAGTTGCTACTTTCGTTATCGTACAGCATGGAAGAAACAGAAAGGCTGTCTTCGAATATCTGCAAATGAATTCTTTTCTGCTGATTGTTATTCCTGGAACCTAAAATGCCCTGCATTAAATCGTTCATGCGGTAAGGACTGCTAACCCATCCCAGAATGGCCGCTTTACGTTCTTCAATGGTTGTTACCGGTAAACCTTTTCGGTAAACCGGATTATACATAATTAGTCCAGCTTGTTCATCCATTTTGTTTTCCTGAACCAGCGTAAGTTTTGATGTGAGTGAAGGTAATTTGGAATCGCGTGCTTGTTCCATCGCCTTTTTTCTTACAGGTTCCATATAAGTATCGTAACCAATTGCTTTCAGGTTTCGGCCCGTCTGGGGTTCTATGTAAATTATTGAGGTATAGGTCTCTCTCTCGCCTTCAGGAATTATTTTGTAGTCGGGTAAACCGTCTTTTCTGATTTTCAGGATGTGTTGTCTTAGTTGTTCTTTTGGGATGATCATATTATAACCGATTCCCTGATATCCAGGCAGATACCGGGCAATTTTACTGTTTTCAACAAATGATGCCCAGTCTGCTCTGGTCACTGTATCCGATAAGCTTAAAAACGAAGAACAGTCCTGTAAAAATAAAGAATGAGCATTTAGTCGTGTAAAGGTTTTAGTTTTAATGTCAGCACATGAAAGTGCAAAGTCTTTCTTTTCGTGTCTTTCTTCGTTGTGATAAGTAAACCATGTGACCACAAAAGTCAGAATAAGTCCAATGAGGAAGACGAACATGGCTTTCCATACATTTTTTGTAATGCTCTTTTGGTTGGGAAGTTGTTGTTTAAGCTTGAACAGTTTCATAAGAGATAATAGTTAAGATAAAAAAAACGAATTATATTACGTTCGGATGAAACCATGTTCAGGGAGAATTCCACTTCGAATCATATTATCCCTTATTTTCATGCAAGCTCCTTAAAATCAATTCTGCGAAAGAATTGTTTCAATGGTCTGTTGTTCAATAGGTTAATTTGCAAATTTGCTTCGTAATTCCGGACCGGCTTTAAAGTTAGTTTAAAAACTCAAAATCAATTGAAAGTGCTGGTATTTAAAGGTTGGTTCGAAATAAGTTGAACAATATTATCATAATAATTTGCTTTAATATCTGAGCTCTCTGTCGTATTAACCTGCCCGGAGTTTTTAAGCCGGCCATGAATAAGGAATTGTAAAATAAAACGTACTTCCTTTTCCTTCTTCGCTTTCAACCCAAATTTCGCCACCCAGCAATTCAATCAGATTTTTTGAAATTGCTAATCCCAAGCCATTTCCTCCGTATGTTCGTGTCGTGGATGAATCGGTTTGACGAAACCGTTCAAATATCGTCTGATGATATTGAGGCGCAATCCCGATTCCCGTGTCTTTAATATGAAATTCGATAAAGTCGGTTCGTTGTATATATCCAATTTCAATGAATCCTTGGCTGGTAAATTTCAGTGCATTTACAATTAAATTATTCATTATTTGCCTGATACGATAAATATCATTTTCAACTATAACGTCATTGCTTTTCCCGGCAATGGAAAGGCGAAGGGCAATGCCCTGATTAATAGCTTTTTCGGCGAATTCCTTTTCTAAACCAGTTAACAACTCGTGTAAGGAAAATTGTTCCTTCCTGATTTTCATTTGCCGGGCTTCCAGCATCGATAAATCTAAAATATCGCTAATAATGAGCAACAGGTTGTTGCCGCTTTCAACAATGGTATCAATGAATTTATTCTTTTGTTCCTGATCAAAATAAGGATCTTTTAGCAGTTCAGAAAATCCAATGATGCTGTTTAACGGAGTTCGGATTTCATGACTCATGTTTGCCAGAAATGATGACTTTAAGCGATCACTTTCTTCTGCTTTTTCTTTGGCATCGATTAATTCGGCTATTATTCGTCTTTTTTCTGAAATGTCTTCCTTAATTGCCAGAAAAGAATTGATTTCTCCGGTGGCATCGAGGATTGGAGAGATTATTGCACTTTCCCAACAATAGTCACCATTTTTCTTCTTATTCCGAAGCTCTCCATGCCAGCTTTTACCCGACAATATGGTATTCCAAAGTTCTTCATAGAATTCTCTGGAATGGTATCCGGAATTTAACGCCCTGGGGTTTTTGCCTTCCAACTCATCCGCAGAATAGCCAGTCACTTCTGAGAATTTCGGGTTGATATATTCTATATTGCCATCCTTATCGGTAATGGCCACTGAAACAGGGCTTTGTTCAATGGCTCTGCTTAAAAGCCTGAATTGATTTTCAGCACGTTTACGTTCAGAAATATCCCGAAAAATTCCGGTATAGAATTTCCCGGAAGCAGTTTCCCACTCCGACAAAGCCAATTCAAGTGGAATCTCATAGCCATTTTTATTCAATCCCTGAAGTTCCATGGTTTTACCCATAATTGATCGATCGCCTCCGTTTGCGAAACGGTGCACACTCAGATCATACTGTTCCTTATAGCGGCGAGGCATAATTTGAGCCAAATCGTTTCCTTTCATTTCGACTTCAGTATAGCCAAATATTTTCTCAGCGCTCTTATTCCATTCAACCACTTTGCCTTCAGTGGTAATCGAAATAATAGCATCGCTCGACGATCGTGCTATGGCTTGATACTGTTGTTTACTTTCCCGCAAAGCAGCTTCAGTTTGGTTGTGACTGCTGGCATTAATAGCGGTTATCTGGCATTGTTCTCCATTTGCCTGCCTGAGGCCGGTAAGAAGCACGTTAACCGCTGTTTTTTTTTCAGATATTAGGATTACTTCGCAAGTTTGGTTCGTTTTGTTCCTGAATATATTTTCAACAAAAAGATTGAAAACAGGTCTGGTATCCTCAGAAACAAATAAGCCAAGTTTTCTGTTTATTACAGCCGTTCGTTCTATTCCCAGCAGATTCGCCCCGCTCAGATTTAAATCAAGGATGGCGCCTTCGCTGTTGAGTATATAATATCCGAAAGGTGCATCATCGTATAATTCAGCACATTTTTGGGCCGCCAGTTCGGCCTGTTCTTTGGCGTGCTGAGGTTCTTCGTTCTGTTTTTCCAGTTCGGTCTGAAAAACTTCCAATTTGTGGATAAGTTTCTGTACATCGTTTTCATATTGCGACGAAACTCTTTGAGCTGAGGTCTTTCCCAATAGTATTTCTACTTCCTTCCGTAGAGCAATTAACTTCAAGTTGCCAGTTCCTTTTATTTCTTTCATAGCTCATAATTTGGTAAGGTAAACCGAAAGGTGCTACCTTTCCCTTCTTTACTTTCCACCATTAACTTTCCTCCTTGTTTCGCAATGAAATCATTGCAGATGATTAATCCCAAACCTGTACTCGGTTCACCTTCTGTTCCTTTCCGGTTTGTTTGCGAATCGAGCCTGAAAAGATTATCGATTTGTATTTGATTCATTCCGATACCCGAATCACGAACTGATATTTCAACTAAGTTTCCTGAAATTGGGATTGCCTTAATGGTAACTTTGCCTCCTTTTGAAGTAAATTTAATTGCATTAAAAATTAAATTGCGCAACAGGCTTTCGAACATCTGTTTATCGGCTTTTACAATTAAACCTTCCGGAATTTTCTGGTTGATCACAATCATTTTTGTGCGGGCGATATCGTTGGCCAAAGCAACAACTTCTGAAATTCCACTCTTTAAATATATTTTTTGGGGTTTATAGCTGATGATACCCCGTTGTATCTGAGACCATTCAAGCAGGTTTTCGAGCAGAATGAAAAGGGTATTTGCAGATTTCCGCATATTGACAGCAACCTTCTGAATCTTCTCCAATGGGAAACTAAGCAATTCCTCCCCCATGGTCGATGAAAAGCCGAGAAGTGCCTGGAACGGGTTGAGCAGATCGTGAGCAATCACCGAAAAGAACTTATCTTTTTCGAAATTCATTGTCCGGAGTTCTTCATTTTTAAGCTGTAATTCCATTTCCGCTTTCTTTCGTTCAGTGATATCCCGATAATTAAGCAATACGCCATTGATAACAGGGTTATTTAAAAGATTGGTTGCAGTAAGTTCAATAGGTTTATAACTACCATCTTTACATTTATACCTGTAATCAACCGTTTTTACCGAAGAGTCTTCCTGAAGGAGTGAGTAGAATTCTTTTTGAATCAGCTGAAGGTCATCCGGATGAACCGTTAACCAGCCATCGGTCCCAATCAATTCCTGCGGTTTCCATCCAAACCATTTTTCAATGTTGGAGCTCTTGTATTTCATAAAACCATCAGTACCAATAATTCCGATTACCTCCGAGTTGTTGGCTATCATTGAACTATATTTGTCCTCCAACTCCTGACGAACTGTCTCATTCTGTTTTCGTTCAGTGATGTCGGATACAAAGCTGATGACAGCTGCCTGTCCGTCCCATTCGGTTTTTACGCTGCTCAGGTCAATCCATCTTATTATTCCGTCTTTTTTGATGATTCTTATTTGATACCTATTATCTGCTTCTTCTCCTTTCAGACGTTTCTGATAATTGGTTCTCACCAAATCTCTGTCGTCCGGATGTACCAGCTCCAAAAATGGCATTTTCAGGATTTCCTCTTCCATATAACCCGTTAATTCGGAGATTACCGGATTAATAAATTTAAAATTTGTCCCCTGGGCAACCAGGATGCCTTCACGGGCGGTCTCAAATAAAAGGCGGTATTGCTGTTCACTTTCCTGAAGTTTCTTCTCCAACAGTCTACGTTCGGTGACATCTATTGAATAACCTGCCAGCAGATTTTTGCCTGTCTGCTTAATCGGGAACTTAATGGAAGTATAAATACGATCATTCAATACTTCCTCTATATCAAGTCGTTCTCCTTTTGAAACAACTGTCCAGTCATCGGAGGTAATTGATTCAGCCAGTTCAGGTGGAAAAATCTCATGCATTGTTTTGCCAATCATTTCGGAACCGGGTATTCCAATCATTTCACGATAGTTTTCAGTGGCTTTTAAGGTAACGCTTTCGGTGGAGCTCACTTCTTTTATAAAAGCAAAAATTGGTGAATGCTGCATAAACAAAGAAAATAATTCGTTGCTTTTTTGCAGCTCCTCTTCTACCTGTTTGCGCATTAAGGCTTCTCCGATGTGTGATGCAATACCTTCAAGGTGTTCAATTATGGCATTTGTGAAACAACCATTACGCTTGTCGTTGAACTGGATCAGACCAATATTTATCTCTTTGTTCCGGATCGGAATTAATGCCACAGAAGCAAAACCCTGATGAAAACACTGGTTTCGTGGATTGTATCGCGGATCATCTTCAGGAGAGAGCTGTAGCAAGTCGAATGAATTATTGGTCCATGAGCTTCCGCTGGAAGTTAGAAGTAAATTTGTGGGATCGGGTTTGCCCGAGATAACCATTCCGCAGGTACATTCAAGACTTACTTTTCCATCTTTATTGCGGCACAGACCGCCATCTTTTCTGTGTTTAAGGAGCGAGTTTTCGGTTTTCAGAAAATCTGTTGAAAATCCTTTTTGTGCGAAATATGGAAAATCATCGCCTTCCTGCAACCGGATACCTACTGCATCGAATCCCGTTCGTATTTTTAGTATATCGAGTACATCCCGCAACGATTCAGTTAAATCGCCGGGTTGGTTCAGCCGCTGAAGGATCTCCTGATTAATCTCCCGATAGATTGCCCATTGTTTTGATTCAGTTATGTTTCTTGATACTCCGTCGATCCGGATCGGAATATGGTTTTTGTCGAATATGATTTTACTTTTATCATTGATCCAAACCATATTTCCATCGGGCCTGACTATGCGACACTCCCTGACTGCGGAGCCTTCCTGGTGTAATAGCGCCAATGCCTGTTCAGAGAGGTGTTGATCTTCAGGATGCACCATGGTTGACCACAAAGAGGGATCATCGTTGAAATCCTGTATCGGCCGTCCGAATAGTTGTTCCACCGATGGGCTGATATAATTTATAGTCAGGTCAGGCCACGATAAAGACCAAACCACATCCTCTATATTGTTTAAAATACTGATTCGTTGTTGCTCGCTCTTCTGCAGTTTACTTTCCATGCGCTTTTTATCGGAAAGGTCAATCATGGTAACGAGGCATTCATCTTCATTTTCATGAACAAAACCTGATAGATAAACATACGATGGAGAGTCGCCGGGTGTAATTAAAGCCAGCTCGCAGGTTTCAACAGAATGACTTCGAAAGGCTTGATCGAGAAAGCGACTGAAGTTTGAATCGAAATCAGTGGAAACAATCGAAATGAAGCTGCTGTTTATTAACTCTGAACGTTCTTTGCAGAGTAATTTTGCCCCATTGAAGTTCATTTCGATGATTTTACCCGCACTGGATAGCGAAAAATGACACAATGGTGCAAAGTCATATAATCCGATACAATTGTGTGCAGCTGCTTCTGCCTGTTCTTTGGCCAGCAAGAGTTCTTCATTTTGCATTTCCAGCTCAATCTGATGAATCTCCAGTTCCTGAATGAGTCTTCCGGATTCAGGATCAGAAGCTTGCAATCCGGATTTCAGCAGACGTTTCTCATATATTTCCTCGGCCCTCTGACGAAGGATTGATTTTTCGCTTGTATCTATCATTTGTTTTTTCATGATATTAAGCTATCATCACTGTTTAATCTTCACCCTTCAAAAATTCTTCTCCAACTGATTGGCAAATCGAACTCAGGTCTTCCATGGCCTCCATCATATCTGTAAAATAATTGCCACGAACCGTTAATTTTAATTCTTCAAGCGCATTTTCAATCGCGGCCTTTTTATCGGCAGGCAGGGTATCCCCAACTGTTTTTATCAGATTTTCGGTTTCCAGTATCTGAATTTCGGCCTGATTCTTTTTAACCACTTTATTCTTCATTTCCTGATCTTCCTCAGCATGTTGACGGGCTTCTTCTTTCATGCGCGAGATATCCTCTTCCGTGAGGCCTGAAGATGCTTCAATGCGGATCTTCTGTGATTTATCGGTTAACTGGTCTTTGGCAGTCACATGCAGAATTCCATTCGCATCGATGTCGAAGGTGACTTCGATTTTCGGAATTCCTCTTCGGAATGCGGGTATTTCATCGAGGTGAAATCGGCCAATACTTTTGTTCTGACTGGCCATGAGCCGTTCGCCCTGCAGCACGTGTATTTCAACCGAAGATTGGAAGTCGGCAGCCGTTGAGAAAACTTCGGACTGACTGGTCGGAATTGTTGTATTGACTTCGATCAGCCTGGTCATGACACCGCCCCGGGTTTCGATACCCAGTGAAAGCGGGGTCACATCGAGCAACAACACATCTTTCACTTCGCCTGAAAGAACTCCTCCCTGAATGGCAGCGCCAATGGCAACCACTTCGTCAGGATTTACACCTTTGGAAGGTTCTTTCCCAAAAAAATCACGAACCATTTTCTGAACGGCCGGAATTCGGGTAGATCCTCCAACCAGTATAATTTCATCGAGATCGGAACTATTTAAGCGGGCATTTTTAAGCGCCTGCTGACAGGATTGAATGGTTGATTGGAGCAGTTTATCGATGAGTTGTTCAAATTGGTACCGGGTAAGTTTTTTAACCAGGTGTCTTGTACTTCCGTCAACCGTAAAGAGATACGGCAGGTTGATCTCGGTTTCAGGCGCAGTGGTTAATTCGATCTTCGCCTTTTCGGCTGCTTCTTTCAGGCGCTGCAGAACGAATGAATCTTTGGGCAGATTCACCTCCTGGTCTTTCCTGAATTCATCGGCCAACCAATCAATGATTGCCTGATCAAAATCGTCGCCGCCCAAATGGGTATTTCCGTTGGTCGATTTCACTTCAAAAATTCCATTTCCGAGTTCGAGAATCGAAATATCGAAAGTTCCGCCGCCCAGATCGTACACCGCCACCTTAATGTCTGAATGTCTTTTGTCCAGTCCGTAAGCCAATGCGGCTGCGGTGGGTTCGTTGATGATACGTTTGACCGTAAGGCCGGCAATTTCTCCGGCTTCCTTGGTGGCCTGCCTTTGTGAGTCACTAAAATAAGCAGGAACTGTAATCACCGCCTCATTGATTTCCTGCCCCAAATAATCTTCGGCTGTTTTCTTCATTTTAATCAGCAGCATGGCCGAAATCTCCTGAGGCGAATACAATTGTCCGGAAATGTTTACGCGGGGAGTATTGTTTTCGCCATTCACCACCCGATAGGGAACCCGGCTGATTTCCTTTTGAACCTGATCAAAATTCTCGCCCATAAACCTTTTAATGGAAAAAATGGTATTTTCCGGATTAGTAACCGCCTGTCGTTTGGCCGGATCACCGATTTTATGCCCGCCACCAGCGGTAAATCCAACAATTGATGGGGTGGTTCGATGTCCTTCAGCATTGAGAATTACTACCGATTCATTGCCTTCCATCACGGCCATACAGCAGTTTGTCGTTCCTAAATCAATTCCTAAAATCTTACCCATTCTCTCGTTCTCCTTGTATTCTCAGTAAAGGTTTATGCATTCAGTTAAAATTAAGTTGATTACATTAAATCGCCCAACGGACCGAGGTTAATATTTAAGTCACGGTCGGTGAGGTTAAAATATTTTTTAAGTTCTTCCATTTTATCTTCCAGTTTCATCAAGGTTTCACCCATTCGTTCAATTTCTTCCTCGGTCAACAATCCGCCATCAACCCGGCGCATGGCTTGTTTTTCAACCAGTTTCCTGATCAGTTCAATCAGTGTTAAGACCAGTTTTGCCAGGCCTGAATCGGCATTTTCAGGATTTAATGAAAGTTTGGAGTCTTCAATGGTTTTTAATTTTTCAAACTCTTCTGAAATATCTTCAATGGAAAGATCAATAGTTCCGGTATTGCAAAGTATTTTAGTTTCACTCATGTGATAATTATTTTAAGTTGATGTCAACAAAATTATAGGGAGGCCAGGGGCCGGTCAATGTAAAATTCAGTTCCGGATGTTGATTTTGTGAATCTTTAACTACCTGAACCAGTTCGTCTTTCCTGTCTTTTTTCAATAGAAAAACCGCATCGATCAGAATAGTGGCTGTGCTACGCTTTTTGATTTTTGACACCGCATGAAGTTGGGTGAGTTTTCCGGTAAACTCAGCAATGACCAAATCGATATAATTTAACAACTTTTCCTCTAAACGATGCTCCTTCAGTTTCTTATTCATATAATCAAGATACACCGATTTTTTAATTCCCTCTTCCGATTTGGCGGAAGGATTATCGGCTGTTTCGGACTTTAATCGCATTTCCTCTTTTAATTTTTCGGGATCACAAAACACTTTCAGTCCGAATTCACTCTGGTTTTCAACTTTCTGTAGGTTTTGCTGAAAATCAGGGTAATTTTTTTCAAGCATTTTAAGGATCAAATCAACTGATTCCAACATGGAACCGTATCGCATTGGAAGAAGTGTAAAATGTTGCTCCAGTTTTTCAATGATTCCGGCAAAGGCCATTGCGCTGGTTTGATCTGCAATTAGTTCAGCTCTTTCGATGTGACTGACCACCGCAGATATTTCATCCAAAGTAACCACATCGAGGCTCTCTCCCGACATGCCCTTCATTCCAGACAACAGTGAATTAAGTTTATCCGGATAATTATTGAATATTATGGCGTAAATCAAATTTCCCATGTTCGCTAATTTCAATCGTTTAACGGTTTCTTCCAGGCTATACTTGTTCCCTGAAATATTTATGAATGAGCATATGCAATTGCACTTTACCGATGGGTTTTGCCATATAGTCGTTGCAACCGACTGTCATGGCATTTTCGAGGTCTCCGGTTAGAGCAAAAGCTGTCTGTGCAATAATAATCACATTTTGGTTGAATTGTCGAATTTGTCGGGTAGCTTCATAACCGTCGATTCCTGGCATTTTAATATCCATCAGAATCAAATCAATGTCGGGATTATTATGGCAAACAGCTACTGCTTCATAACCATTTTTGGCTTTGAAAACTTTTTGACTGAATTTCCTGACTACCTTTTCAAGAAGCTTTTCGGATACCTCGTCATCCTCGGCGATTAATATTTTAAGTTTTTTAATCTGATTTTCCGCTTCTGCGACTGAAATAAAAGTTGTATTCGCAGTTTCTTCTTCCAGCTCTGTTTGATAGGGTAGCGTAAAATAGAAGGTACTTCCTTTTCCTACTTCGCTTTCGACCCAAATTTTACCCCCAAGCATTTCGACATAAGCTTTCGAAATAGATAAGCCTAAACCAGCGCCCTGGAAGGCTCTTTTGTCGGCAATATCGGCCTGAATAAAACGGTCGAAGATGGCTTCCTGTCTGTTTTTTGGAATACCTACACCCGTATCTTTTACGTAGAATTGCAGTTCGGTTGGTTTTGTAGAGAAAAGACATGCCTTGTCTCTACCTGAGTCACCTATAAGATTATACCCAATTTCAATAGAGCCTTTATCGCAGAATTTTATGGCATTTTTAACCAGGTTGGTCAGGATGGCATAGATTTTTTCTTTGTCGGTCACAACATTGGCTTCTATTTCGGGCAGGCCGTTTTTAAAGTGAAACTTAATCCCTTTGTTGTCAGTCTCTGGCTTGAAAAAGGTATGGATGTATTCGATTTTCTCGTTGACATTCGTAACCGTTACCGAAACTTTCATTTGCTGTGATTCGATTTTCGATATATCGACAATGTCGTTAATGATATTCAGCATCCGTTCTCCACTTTTTTCGATGATCCGGAGGTATTCCTGCTGCTTTTCACCCTTCAGCCCAGGTTGTTTTAAAAGTTCTGCAAAACCTAATATTCCGTTCATCGGTGTGCGGATTTCGTGGCTCATATTGGCCAGAAATGCTGATTTTAAACGATCGCTTTGCTCTGCCTGATCTTTGGCATCCAGTAATTCTTTCTCCTTTTCCTTAGTTAATGTAATATCCATGCACATTCCAACCATTTTTTCAGGTTTGTCATTTATATAGATGGCATGTCCGGTTGACCTAATCCAGCGGATTTCATTGGCAGGAAGGATAATGCGGTAGTCATTAATAAGTTCTGTCCGTGTTTCAATTGCTTCCTGAATTCTCATTGAAGCGATTTCAACATCGTCAGGATGCAGCGTTTTGGTCCAGGCTTCAAATCCGGCTGTTGTTTTTTTTGTCATCCCAAATAGCTGCAGAAACTCATCCGACCAATAAAACGTGTTATTCAGAATATCCCATTCCCATGCACCTGACTTACTTACTTTCTGAGCCATTTTCAACCTGGCTTCATTTTTTTCGGCTATAATCCTGGCTTCGGTTAATTCCTGATTTGTTCGATTAAGTTCTTCGATTAATTGCTGGTATTCTTTGTTTTGGGATTCAATAACCTCTGTTTTTTCCTGAAGCAATAGTTCTGCCGCTTTTCGTTCGGCGATATCGTGATAATTTCCCAAAATCCCCAGAATATTCGGATCATGAATAAGATTCATCATTGTAATCTCTATCCATTTGTAGCTTCCGTCTTTGCAACGATAGCGACATTCGGTGGTTCCTACCGAGTCGGGTTCGTTCATGAGATTGCCAACAAACTGCTGTGTCGAATCCAGGTCGTCGGGATGCACATTTACCCAGGTACTTTTCCCAATCACCTCTTCCGGTTTCCAGCCAAACCACTTTTCGATGTTTTCACTTTTGTACCGGTTAATTCCTTCCTTGTCGATAATGACGATCACATCACCAATATTCGACAGCATTTTGGTATGTTTTGATTCATTTCGGAGCAAGGACTCCTCACTCTGCTTCCGGATTTCGACCTCAGTCCTTAAATCTTCGAGCAGGTTAAGGGTAGCCGTGTGGGTTAATTTAAGTTCTTGAATCTGTTCCTCGACCAATTGGGAAAGCCGTTCTTTTTCGTTTTGTTTTTCAAGATTGGCGGCTTTTATTTTTACCATGGCACGAATCTGGGCGACCAGCTCTATTGGATCGATGGGTTTGGTAAGCAGCGCTTCGGCCCCACATTCGAGCGCCCTGACGCGGCTCTCTTTATCGCCTTTGTTTGCTGTAAAAAAAACCACCGGGATATTGCTTTGTTTTTGGTCAGCTTTTAGCAGTTTGCATACCTCATAACCGTCCAGATCAGGCATTACAATATCGAACAGTATTACATCAGGATCTTCGGTGGCGGCCAGTTCAATTCCCTTTAACCCATTTAATGCGGTAAAAATAATTGCCTCCGGAAACGCATCTTTGATCTGTGCCTTTAAACTGATCAGGTTATCCGGAATATCGTCGATGGCCAGGATTTTGATTTTTATATTTTTCATAAAGCACTTCATTAATCGTTATTAAAAATTCTTTTCGTCAATCGGTTTGGTAACAAATTGTATCTATTCCCTTAGCCAGAATTGTTTCCATGTTGGCATCGCACTGGCAGTTAGGGCAATAACCGGGATATGCTGTAATGCGGCATCCTGCCGAATGATTAAATTCAAAATTCTGACTCACACCTCGAACAACTTTGGTGTTCATGATGCTGTCTCAAAAGTCATTGAACCCGTCATCCTGAACTTCCAGCCCGCTGGCATGGCAGGCGGGGTTTCAGGATCCCAACGCATTGTATATCAGATCCCGAAATAAATTCGGGATGACCCTATCTGCGAGCATTTTGACTTTTGACACAACCCCATGTAAATTTTATTGTGCTTCGTGGTGAGTGAAAATAAAATACAACTTTAAATTGTTCCTTTTCTCATTCCTATTCCACAATCCTGTATCTCTCATCCTTTCCTGAACTTTTCAATAGTTCATTCACCTCTTTTTTAAGCTCGATCATTTTAAGTTCACGGCCAACGGTTAGCCGCTGAAACAGCA
>CAMDGL010000051.1 GCA_945897845.1 Chitinophaga pinensis
AGTTGTCCCAAACCTTTTTTGCGGAAGTAATAAGGAAAAGCATCGCCGCCCGAGGATGAATAACCGTTCGTCAGCATTACTTTCGGGCCATCGTGCGCAACACCGGGAGTTTTCATGGACGATAATCCGTTGCGCTGCCAGTAGCTGAGCGTTTTGCGCTCAAGCAGATTGGTCATCACATCAGGAATAAAACCTCCGCCGTTGTAGCGGTCGTCGATAATCAGCGCTTCTTTTTCGTGGTAAGCGTACATTCCGCGGTACAATTCGCGGTTTCCATCGGTACTCGTATTTGGCACATGAATGTAGCCGATTTTTCCTCCTGAAAGTTTGTCAACCATTGCACGGCGCTCGTTTACCCAATTCAGGTTGAGCAATTCCAGTTCACTGGCAATTGGCTTGATGGTATAAGTTTTGGCGCCCTCAGTTTGAGGTTTCGGATTAACGGTAATTTCAACGGTTTTGCCAAGCGTATTTTCGAGCAATTCGTATGGATTCATACTCATTGTTAGGTCTGTTCCGTTAATGGCAATCAGGTAATCGCCTTCTTTCACATTCACACCCTGTTCGGTAAGCGGTGAGCGGCGGGCTTCGTTCCAGTTTTCGCCGGTATAGATTTTTGCAATCTGGTATTTTCCTGAAGTTGGATCGGCTTTCAGTTCAGCGCCAAGCAAACCAGTGTCAACACGTTTCACTTTTTCAAAATCGCCCCAGTCAACATACGAGTGTCCGGTATTGGTTTCCGAAATAATTTCGCCCAGAATGTAATCCAGGTCAGCGCGGTGGCTCACATGCTGAACCAGAGGAGTATAGCGTTCTTTTATCCCTTTCCAGTCTATTCCGTGAAGGTTGCCAACGTAGAAATAGTCTCGGAAAATACGCCATCCGTCGGTATAAATCTGCGCCCATTCCTTCTTTGGATCAATTTTCATAACCACATCATCCAAGTTCAGTTTGCCAGCTCCCGATTTCTGTCCGGTAGTCAGTTTCGTGATTCCGAAGTCTTTTCCCGAGCGGTAAATCATCATTTTTCCATCGGCGCTTACCACAGCCTGACCCACTTTGTCCATCACTTCTTCATCCTTTTCGTCTTCAATGTTGAATTTGCGCAACGAACCTTCGCTGATGTACAAAATTCCACCATCGACGGCAATCAAATTGCGGTATTCACCTGATTTTGGTGGGAAAGCGGTAATTCTGGAATCAATTCCATCGAAATCGATCTGAACTTTTATCGGTTCTTTGACAACCGGTTTTTCTTCAGTTTTTGAATTCTTATCTTTTTTCGGTTCTTCTTTTGGTTTTTCAGCCTCTTTAACCGGTTCAATATCATTTTTATCTTTGAAAAGTTTCGGGCCATCGGATTTTAGCGCCACAGCATAAATTCGTGTCGATTTGTTATAGACGTAATTAAATTCGAAGCTCGAAAAAGCGAGGTTAAAATCACGGTCGGAAACGAAATAAATGTACTTCCCGTCAGTAGAAAAAACAGGCGAATTGTCGTTGAACGAATCGTTGGTGAGTTGATGGTTTTGAGCTGTTTCAAGGTTGTAGACCCAAACTGCGCCCAATCCGTTTGCGCCTCCTTTTTCGTAGGTAATCCATTTCGAATCTGGTGAAAAAGAATAGGAGCGGATTTCGTCACGGTCAGCCTTCGTCACCACAGTTGTTTTTCCGGTTTCTACATCCACCATTTTCAATTGAAGGGTGCGGTCGAAATAAAGCAGGAATTTGCTGTTTGGCGACCATTCCGAATCGTATTTCCATGCGGTCGAACCGCTGGTCAATTGCTTTGGAGCAGCTCCTTTTTTATTTTCAAGCAGGTAAATCTCATATTCGCCAGAAGCATCGGAATAGTAAGAAATGTATTTTCCATCGGGCGACCAGCGTGGGTAAACTTCGCGGACACCCTGTGTGTTGGTCAGGTTGTAAGTTAAACCATTTTCGGCAGGAACCGAAAAAATATCTCCACGGGCAGAAATCAACGCTCGTTTTCCGGTTGGAGAAACTTCGTAAGCCTGCACAAAATCCTTTACATTTTTGTAGTACGGCAAAATGTTCGGATTGTCGAAATGGATGTTGATGTTTACTTTTTCTTCTTTGCCGGTGGTCAGGTTCAGCTTGTAAAGGAAACCTCCATTTTCGTAAACCATCTGTCCGTTTTCTCCTGAAGGCCACATGCAATCGAAATCAGCGTGCGTCGTCAGTTGTTTCGTGGCTTTTGTTTTGGTATTGAATTGGTAAATATTCAGTTTCAGATCGCGGTCGGATGCAAAATAAACATGGTCGCCAAACCAGGTTGGTAGTTGGTCGGTTCCTTTAAAATCAGTGATTTGTTCCGAAGTATTGTTTTCCAGATCGTAAATCCACAAATCGGAAGCGCGGCCACCTTTATAGCGTTTCCAGGTTCGGAATTCGCGGTCGATCGGTGTAAAACAGAGTTTTTTGTCATCGGGCGACAAAGCTGCAAAACCGCCATTTGCAATGGGCAGCGGTTTTTCCAGACCGCCATCGAGGGCAACCATGTAATATTTTCCGTTGCGGTCGCCATAAGGAGTCCGGTTGGCGCGGATCAGAATGTTTTTGCTGTCCGAAGTCCAGTCGAGCACCGAATTATCGAAACCTCCGCGTGGAGGCATCAAACCAACCGAATTGTAAAAGGTCAGTTGTCGGGGTGTTCCTCCGTTTGAGGGAATCACAAAAATCTGGCGGCTTCCGGAGTATTCGCCCGAAAAGGCAATCCATTGTCCATCAGGTGAAATCTTTGGGAAAAGTTCCAGTCCGGCGTGGGAAGTCAGGCGGCGGGACTCGCCACCATTGGCATCAACCGACCAGATATCGCCGGCATACACGAAAGCAATCAGGTTTTTATTGATGTCGGGATATCGCATCAGCCGCGCTTCGTTCTGAGCAATTGCACTCAAAGAAAGAGTCAATCCAAAAATGATTGACCCGATGAAGGTTTTAGTGAATCTTAGCATTAGTGAATCGATTTAAGTATTTTGTATGGTAAAAATTTCCGAAGTAAATATTCAGTTTTTTTTGATAATAAAACACAACGAATCTCAGGAAAATAATAGTTCCTAAATTGCGGATTCAGCTTTGGCTCCGTTTCTTCTAATGGATATCTGTAATATTAGCCAATGTTAAAAAAAGTCATACAATGGTCATTTTGTAGTCATTAAGTTGCAAGTAAATGATAACAAAATGACTACCAAATGACCACAACTGACTGGTACAAAATGCAAAATAGGTATGCAAACGGACATCATATTTTTAAAAACTTAAACTATAGCCGATACCGATAATGTTTATGCTTTCCTTTTTATCTGCAGTAATATCAGTTGGATTCAAGTAATCCTGAAGTCTGTAGAACAGCCCGACTTCATTGTTTTTGTTAATCGGATAGGATAATCCTCCGGTGTATCTCATTTTGTCTAAATCATTTAAAATCAGGTCGTGAAAAGCTTCCACCGTAACAAAAGGAATAATCTTACTGCCATTTATATCATATTCAACTTTTGCCCGATACCTGAAATAGGACGTTTTACTTTCGGCAGTTTGATCGAAATCTGATCCGTTTGTGTAGCGCACGCGAAATTGCATGTCAAACCTTTTCAGTTCAAATCCTGATTTAGCATCAAAGGCAAACCGGTTTGAAGGTTCCCATTCGTAAATTTGTCTTTTCTCCCTGTAATTATATTCATTCTCGTACCGGTAATAGCCTGCCAATGTGAGATATTTGTGCAGTTTGTAAGAAAGCCCGCCTTCGAGAATGTAAGTATCCATTTTGAATCCTCCGTGAAGCCGCAATTCAGGATTGAATTCAACTTTCAGATTTTTTACAATCTTTTTACTGAATTCGAGTTCAAACCACGTTGAAGGTCCGTTTTGTGCAAACGTTGAAGTGGTAATAAGTACGGAAAGTAAAAAAAGAAGTATCCTGATCCTTTGCATTACCATAGTTTTTTAGTGCCGTTTACATCGAAGAAAATATAAATGATTGCAACATCGCGCAGAAAATCAATGCGTTCAACTTCAATGCGTTTGATGTTTATTCCGGTGCGGGCAACGAGGTCAGCCATCAATTCATCTTTCCTGTCGGCATGCATATTCTCAATTTTCTCATAAATAATCCGCTGCGAAATTTCCTGTCTGAGGTTCAGTATTTTTTCAAGAATATATAAACCACCCATGACGAGCAGATTGGTAGTAATCAATTCGGCGTAACTGATTTTTTTGTTCGCAAGCGCGTTAATTACAGAAACCGCTATGATAACGAATAAATATGTCATTTCTTTGATTGGAATCGCATCGGTCCGATATCTGATAATGCCAAATATGGCGAATAATCCGAGAGCAAAACCGAGTTCTATTTTTACACTTTCCAGAAGGAAACACAACAGGAATATGACAATACTGATGGCTATGTAGGTGAAATAAAAGTCTTTTCGCTTGCTCGATTTGGCATACAGACCAACCACAATAAATACAGTGACCAATAAATTAAGGCCAAACCTGATAAGAAGTTCAATATAGTCCTCGGTGTTAATAAGTTTGATCCCAAGGAATTTCAATTCGTCAACGGACTGAGCGGCTTGCAGCAGAATAAGTGAAAGTTGCATTTTTAATAGTTTAGTTTAAATATTCTTTTTTCAACCTCATTATCAGTGGTTTGAATTTATTTTTTTTAATGTTTTCATCCAGAAGCGAACGTCCGATGCAATATTTGCTGAAGCCTTGCCTTCTAACTTTCTTGTCGCGCAAAACCTGGTTGATCAATGCCGATTTGTTGTCTTTACTTTGTTTTACTTCGATAATAACCAGATCTTCAATCATAATTTCATTTTCATGATTCTTGAACCCGGGAAGCATGTCGATGGTTACCCGCACCGTAAATTGATTGTCAACCAGTGTGATGCGGTTGAAATAACTCAATATTTTAGGCTGAAGTTCTGATCCGGAATATGGGGACGAATTCTCAAGGAAATCGAGCTCATTGCCTTTAAATACAGGATTAAAGTTTGGCCTTTTTATACGCTCCTTGAGGGTTCTCCCTTTATTTGTTTTAAATTTTATTTCCAGAAAGTTATCTTGCGATACAACGTATTGGCGAACCCTTATTTTATATCGGTTACGTTTTCCATTCTGATGGTTTATATACATTTTGTCATCCGCAGTATCGAAATAAGTAGTGTCGTAAGGGAAAATTGTTACACCCTGAATCTCGAGCATCGAATAGTCATTTTTCAAGGACTCCAGAATGACAGGTAACAGGTTACGGTGCAGGCAAAATTTACTGTCGGTACGATCCATGAGTTTTACCTGATCTAAATCGGCTAAGGTTACTCTTTTGAAAGATTGTAATGTATCTTGAATTAAGTTCATTGGTCAATAAATAGGTTGTGCGAAACTAATCTTTTTTTTGCTTGAATGTAATATAATTGTAACCTTATTGTAATATCTACTTTATCCAGAAGGTTCCGAATATTTTTTTATTCATATCCGAAATCGAAGGTGGTTACCCTAATTGAAATGGCTAAATTTTTCACTGAATCTGCCCATGTTTAAGCCTCGGTAATGGACAATAATGAAAGGAAGTTTCGGTAATGGCCAATTTTTTTTGTAATCCTGATAAAAAATGTTCGTCTATATCTTTTTGATTATGAAAAAGTCAGCTGTTTTTAAGTCTTTAAATCTAGCAAAAACGGCAGCATTTTAAGTTTCAGGAATGATTTTTTTAGGTTGTATAAAACAAATTACTATATTTGCCATCGCAAAAAAGATACGGGTGTAGCTCAGTTGGTAGAGCACTGGTCTCCAAAACCAGGTGTCGGGCGTTCGAGTCGCTCCTCCCGTGCAAAGCTGCTCTTTCGGGCAGCTTTTTTGTTTTAAGGAAAGTCTTTGGTAACTTCAACCCAAATGCAATGGCTATGATTGTCGATCTTTTTATACCTTGTTTTATCGATCAGATTTATCCTGATACAGCTTTTAATACGGTAAAATTACTGCGGAAAGCCGGACTGGAAGTGAATTACAATCCGGAGCAAACCTGTTGTGGTCAACCCGCTTTCAACAGTGGTTTCTGGGATGAAACTAAAACGCTGGCAAAGAAATTCATCAGCGACTTTCCGAACGACCGGCACATTGTCAGCCCTTCAGCTTCGTGTACCGGATTCATTAAAAATTATTATCCTGACCTGTTTAAAAATGGACAGTCTGGATTTGAAGATTACCAAAGATTGAACCGTAACCTGTTTGAATTGACTGATTATCTGGTGAATTATTTGAATTTTACCGATTTCGGAGCTGAATTTCCGCACAAGGTTTGTTACCACGATGCCTGCACAGCTTTGCGCGAATACGGAATTCGGAAGGAACCGCGACTGCTGCTTTCGAAAGTGAAAGGTTTGGAACTGGTTGAAATGGAAGATACCGAAACCTGCTGCGGCTTTGGCGGAACTTTCGCGGCAAAGTTCACCGCAATCTCTACCGCAATGACCGAACAGAAAGTGGAAAATGCATTGAAAACCGGGGCTGAATACATTATTTCCACCGAATCGTCGTGCATTATGAATCTGGAAGGATATATTCTGAAAAACAATTTGCCCATCAAACCGATCCATATTGCTGATATATTGGCATCGGGATGGACGGCCCCCTAAATCCCCCGAAGGGGGACTTTGAAGATCGCTGGATTTGAATATTGGATATTTATTATTGGATATTGGATCTTGAATAAAATCATCCACAAGGAATGATGCCACAACCTGGAACTTTGAACTTGAAATTTGAAACTGCTTTATGACTGAAATAGGAAAAATAAATCACCTGTACGTGGTGAAAGAGGTGGATTTTGGAATTTACCTCGATGGTGGCGATTTGGGCGAAATTCTGATGCCGAAACGCTATGTTCCGGAAGGAACGCAACCTGAAGATAC
The DNA here is from genome assembly GCA_945897845.1 of Chitinophaga pinensis. Classification (GTDB taxonomy): domain Bacteria; phylum Bacteroidota; class Bacteroidia; order Bacteroidales; family Prolixibacteraceae; genus Aquipluma. Next base: position 6,939 of record CAMDGL010000051.1, read on the forward strand.
GATTGATGCGTTTATTTACCTCGATTCGGAAGACCGTTTGGTAGCAACGACCGAAAAACCATTGGCAATGGTCGAAGAGTTCGCTTTGCTTGAAGTGGTTGCGGTAACTCCTGTTGGAGCTTTCCTGAATTGGGGATTGCCGAAAGATTTGTTTGTGCCCTTCCGCGAGCAGCGCCAGCCAATGGAAGAAGGCAAAAAGTATCTGGTTTATGTGTATCTTGATACCAATACCAAACGTATCGCTGCATCTTCAAAAATCGAAAATTACCTGGATAATATTCCTGTCGATTATGATGTTGATGAAGAAGTTGACCTGATTATTGTGAATGAAACCGATTTGGGCTACAATGCGATAATAGACAACAGTCACCTCGGCATAATCTTTAAAAACGAGGTATTCCAGCCTTTAAATCCCGGTGACAAAATTCAGGGTTTCATCAAGAAGATCCGTACTGACGGAAAGATTGACCTTTGTCTGCAAAAATCAGGATACGAAAAAATCAGTTCTTTTGTCGATCGCATCATCGTTGAACTTCAGAAAAATAAAGGATTTTTACCACTGACAGATAAAAGTTCTCCGGAAGAGATCTACAAGGCATTTAGAATCAGCAAAAAGAATTTCAAGGCAGCCATTGGAGCTCTTTATAAAAAGAGGTTTATCGCGCTTGAGGACAACGGTATCCGACTGTTGGGACCGGAATAAATCAATCAGATAGTTACTCAGCAGGTGACTCCAAGTCACCTGCTGAGTAAACAGCAAAAATATCCAACGTTCAATACTCAATAACCAATATCCAAATTCAAGGAAAACCTGGAAATCTGGAACTTGAAACTTGGAACTACTCAACATGAAAGTTTGCATTGCAGAAAAACCCAGTGTAGCCAAAGAACTGGCGCAGATAATTGGCGCAAATGGCCGTAGAGATGGCTATTTCGAAGGAAACGGGTATCAGGTTACCTGGACATTCGGGCATTTGTGCACCCTGAAAGAACCCAGTGACTATACAAACCTCTGGAAATCATGGTCACTGCACCATCTGCCCATGATTCCGGCTAAATTCGGTATCAAAGTAATCGAAAACGATGGGGTGAAAAAGCAATTCGCAATCATCGAAAAACTTATGCAGGCCGCAGAAGAAGTGATCAACTGTGGTGATGCGGGCCAGGAGGGGGAACTGATTCAGCGTTGGGTGATGTCGAAAGCAAAATGTACAGCTCCGGTTAAACGTTTGTGGATTTCGTCGCTGACTGAGGAAGCCATCCGAGAGGGGTTTCAGAAACTTCAGCCAGGAGAAAAGTTTGATAATCTGTATGCCGCCGGAAGTGCACGCGCGATTGGCGACTGGCTGCTGGGGATGAATTCAACCCGTTTATATACCCTGAAATACGGCCGGAACAAACAGGTGCTTTCGATTGGACGGGTTCAAACTCCGACACTTGCGTTGATTGTGAACCGCCAAAAGGAAATCGATGCTTTTAAGCCTGAACCGTATTTCGAGATCAAAACCATTTACCGCGAAACTACATTTTCTGCCGCTTCCGGAAGGTTTCAGAACCGTGAGGATGCAGCGCAGGTATTGGAAGAAATCAGTCACTTCGATCTGGAAATAGGTAAGATTGAAACAAAAAACAGTATTGAACAACCTTTGCGCCTGTTCGACCTGACCTCGCTTCAGGTGGATTGCAACCGGAAATACGGTATGAGCGCCGAAGAGACATTGCGAACAATCCAATCACTCTATGAAAAAAAGCTGACCACTTATCCGCGTGTCGATACCACTTATCTTTCAGAAGATATTTACCCAAAAGTTCCGGGCATACTGAAACAGTTGAAAGGTTACGAAACATTGACTGCGCCGCTGCTTGAGGGAAAACCGATCCGCAAAACGAACAAGGTTTTCGACGATAAAAAGATTACCGATCACCATGCCATCATACCAACCGGCCAGACGCGACTTGACCTGAACAAAGAGGAAAAGCAGGTGTTCGACATGGTTACAAAACGTTTTATTTCGGTATTTTATCCTGACTGTAAAGTCTCAAATACCACTGTCGAAGCCAAAGTTGGGCCGCATGATTTTAAAGCAACAGGGAAACAGATTCTTTATCCCGGATGGCGAACTGTTTATATGAACGAGAAAAATCCGGTGCAGAGCGATGAAAATATCCTGCCGATTTTTGTGACCGGGGAAAACGGCCCGCATGAACCGGGACTGCTCGAAAAATATACGCAACCACCTAAATACCTGACCGAAGCAACTTTACTCCGTGCCATGGAAACAGCCGGAAAAAGCGTTGACGATGAAGAATTGCGCGAACTGATGAAAGAAAACGGCATTGGCCGCCCATCCACTCGCGCCAATATTATCGAAACGCTTTTCAGGAGAAAATACGTGAAGAAGGAGGGCAAAAAGTTAGTTGCCACCCAAACCGGAATTGATCTGATTGACAGCATTGAAAACGAATTGCTGAAATCGGCTGAACTGACCGGTCAGTGGGAGAAAAAGTTGAGGCTGATTGAATCGGGGAAATACGATGTGTCCAGTTTTATGGACGAAATGAAACAAATGGTTGCAGAAGTGGTCGATCAGGTGAAACGCTCGCCGCGAAAGGTGTTTGCGCTCGCTCCTGAAGAACAGGCAGTTCCGGAGAAGAAGGAAAAAGCTGCGCCTGCCGAACCACAGGAAACAACTTGTCCGGACTGCAAAAAGGGAACGCTCAAAAAAGGGAAAAATGCATGGGGCTGTTCTGCATGGAAAGACGGTTGCCGTTTCATTATCCCATTCGAATTTATGGGCAAAAAACTGACCGACGCTCAGATTAAAAGGTTGGCTGAGAAAGGGAAAACCACGCTGATCAAGGGTTTCAAACAGGACAATGATTTTTTGGATGGCTTTCTGGAAATCGGCTTCGACTTTAAAATCGCTTTTTCAGAAGCTGAGCCCGAGAAGCTGATTTGTCCGTCATGCAAAACTGGCGAAATCGTTAAAGGAAACACTGCCTGGGGATGCAGCAATTTCAGGGGTGGCTGCAAACTACGTATCCCGTTTGAAATTCAGGACAAAAAACTCAGCGAAAGCCAGGTGGCACAGTTGGTTTTAAAAGGGCAAACACGACCATTTGCTTATGCTGAAGGGAACAAAAAAATAACCGGAATCTTTAGGTTTGATAACGGTTATCTGGTGAAATTTCAGGAAAAATAGTTTTTTATAAAAAACTATTTTAAATCGTATCTTTTCATGATTTCCTGCCGTTCAGCAGAGGCATTTGGTGGAGAAAAAAGTCCAAACTTTTCACGAAGCATTTTCATTTTATTTTTCTTCGCTTCAGAACCCTCCGGAAATCCTTTTTCAGCGGTAAGCTCATGAAAAATTTGCTCCAAATATTCCTCAAAAGGTTGGTTGAAATACATATCAAAAAAACGTAAAGCCTGATCAGACGCATTCCAAAAAGTATGTTTCAGCATCCGTGGCCGCATATGCCAACCACCAGCCTGAACCTCGACAACCTCATCGCCAATCAGAATGCTGGCTGTACCATCAATCACATACATTAACTCATCCAGTTCTTTATGGTAATGAGGTGATGGCCCCATCAACTTTGGTGCAACTGCAGTTTCAACACTCGAATACAATCCATTGGTCATGGATGAACGCACCCACACCCGAATGTCCATACCTCCCTTATGATCTAAAGGAGGCATGGAAGGCAATAAAAATGGGAGTATAGGATCTGAGTTTGTTGAAACTTGAGGTGAACCAATTGTGCTTTGAGACAATCCACCAAAGGCAGCTAGAATGCTTGATTTGAGCACAAAATCTCTTCTTTCCATAGGTTTGTTTTTACATTTTTCAAAATTCAATGAAATTCCAAAGTACTTTAATTAAAGACAAATACATCTTTTATTTGTTCATTATAAACCAGATGAAACGAGCCATGAGTGAAAATTTATCACACAAGAGAATGACTATTTGGCGAGTTCCATATGGCAATTAAAAAACAAATTATAGACATATGAAAATCTTCACCTCACAAAAATATTTTCATAAAGAGGTAAAATACTGAAATATCCCCACATTTAGGGATTTCAGTCATCAAAAATGAGGTTACCTTTGCGGCATGATGAAGTTGAACATTCAAGCTGCGACTAAAAAAAGATCGCTTTTCTGATCCTCGGCCTGATCTGCTTGCTCATCATCAACAAGACTGTTTTTTTGCACAGTCATGTTTTGGGCAACAGAACCGTCATCAGTCATGCGCATCCATACCAATCAACCGACGATTCAAAGCCTGTTCAGTCGCATCATCATACCAAAGCAGCTTTTTTTCTTTTCAACAATATTGAGTTACTTTTTAATTCATTTCAATTCGGGCTGATATTTTTTATTCCTAATTTCAGAACAAAAGTATTCGTTTCAGGCATTACCCAAATTGCTATTGAATACTTTTTTAATACAAGAAAACGCGCTCCACCGGCATCGTTTTTCAAATAGCATTTCCAGAGAAACAGTTCAAAATCCCCAAAAAAAAATCAGTTGGCAGGGAGTTCAGCATTCATTTTAAATGATTGAATGTTACAGCCCTGTTGATACATCAACTAACAATATGAACAAAATAATCGTCATGCTGGCTGGCCTAATTCTGTCAGTTACTGCCAGCAGTTTTGCTCAAAAACCAAAAACAGATGCCAATATTGTTGGCCACGTTACCAACAATGGCTCTCATTTACCTTACGCCAATATAAGCCTGAAAGGCACAACTATTGGAACTTTAGCCGATGAAACTGATCACTTTCAATTGGTCAATTGTCCACCCGGAACTTATTTACTGGTAGCGAACAGTCTGGGATATAAAACCCAGGAGAAATCGGTGCTCGTTTAAAATGGTGAAACTGTAGAATCTAAATCTCCAACATTGCCACACAACTGTGCGATAATTTGTATTGGTATTGGTATGCTATCAAGCGTGTCTTTAATGATACTTAAAAATCAATCTTCTAATGGCTTGTTTAAGTAACAGCTATTCAGTAATTTGAATTCAATTTAAATGATTCTTTTGTTGCAATTGAGAACTTTGGTACTGCATTTGAAATTTGCATAACGTTGATTTTTATAATCATCTGAAGTTATTAGTAGAAAAGGTGGATTGATTCTGCGGAGGAGCGATTATTTCAGAAATTTAAATCAAGCATACAGACTGGAAATTTAAATATTGGTTTTTGGATCAATAATTTAAGAATATAAGTAAGGAAGATTTGAAAAAGGGAGAGATTTATTCAGTAATTATTATTTAAAAAGATTGAGATGAAACAGTTTTACAAGACAATTAGAAAAAGTATGTTGGTATCAATAATCCTGGGTTTAGGGTCATTTGCAGGCTACACAGGCACCTATCAACAATCGGATTTGGCTTTGACACATTTTACAACAGTATGGCAAGGCGAGAATGGACAAAATCACATGAATTTTATGGTTGTTTCTGCTGTTCTGGAAGATCTGGCTCTTTCGGCAGATGATGAAATTGCTGTATTTAGTGGTTCAAAATGTGTTGGAGTTAATAAATTAACACAAGCCGTTAATCCAGCCGATAATGCAACTTTTTTAAACATCCCTGCATCGCAGGATGATGGTTTAAGCAATGGTTTTACCGATAATGATACAATAATTTTTAAGATTTGGGATAACAAGAACCAAAAGGAGATGGTGGCAAAAGCTGTCACTTACCTGGATGATTTAGCTTCATGGACGATCAGTGGAAAATTTGCTGCCGGGGGTACTGCTGTTGTTGAAATTGTATCATACGAAGAATTAACACAAAGTATCACCCTTTTGAAAGGCTATAACATGATTTCGACCAATGTGACTCCTCAAAATGCTGATGTTTCTCAAGTTACAAAATCATTGTGTGATATGGGTAGCCTTGTAAAGGTTCAGGATGAAGCCGGAAATTCATATGAAAACTGGGGCGCTTTTGGCGGATGGGTCAATAACTTGGGATCAATTGTAAAAACAGAAGGCTATAAAATAAAAGTTGCAAATAATTGCACCTTGCAACTTACTGGCAGACCAATCGTTTTGCCTCTTGATATTCAATTAATCACTGGTTGGAATATCATTTCATTTCCGAATTCAAATATTATAAGCGCAATGAGCGTTATTCAACCTTTAATTGATCAGAATAAACTTGTTAAAGTACAGGATGAAGCCGGTAACTCAATAGAGGACTGGGGGATATTTGGCGGCTGGAAAAATAATATTGGAAACTTCATACCGGGTAAGGCTTATAAAGTTAAAATGAATGCCGATGCAACCCTCACTATTCAGGAAAACTATCTTAAAACAGCCGTTGTTCAGCCTCAGGTTTTAAAAACCGACTACTTTTCGACAAAGTCAGAAGGCAATGGAACCGACCAAATGAATGTCAATATTGTTGACTTAAAAGTGGCAGGTCTTTCGGTTGGAGATGAATTGGCTGCATTTAACGGTAAAATCTGTGTTGGTACACTTAAAATTACTGAAGACAATTTAGCAACTGGTGCCAGTATAATTGCCATGTCATCAACTGACAATCAGTTTGGATTTATAGATGGTGATTTGATTCAACTTTACGCCTGGAAAAATTTGTCAGGAAATGAATTTGTTGTTCATTCAGAAACAGTTAAAGGCAATATGATTTATGAAATGAATGGCAGCGTTCTGGTAAAAATGAAATCTTTGACAACAGTTTCAAACAGCATGAACGATATGGCCCGAATTGATGTATTTCCAAATCCAGGCGTTGGCAGAGTAACCGTTCGTTTTTCTGAATTGCCTGAAACAGGCAGCAGTATTGACATTTTAGATATTTCAGGAAAAATGATCGTATCAAGGACTATATCCGGAACTTCCGAAGTTTTCAATCTGGAAGGTCAACCTGCAGGAATATACCTTGTAAGATCGAAGTTAATGACCTCTGAAACAATTCAGAAATTAGTGATTCAAAAATAGATTTGGTTTAGTTCAATTGTCCCCGGATTTGATCGGTCCGGGGATATTTAACACTTAATGACAATGAAAAAATTAGAAAAAATGATAAGCAAAATAAGTTTTATAGCCATAATCCTTGTATTAATTACATCGTACAGCTATGCAGGTAGAAATCAGGTGGTAGAAACTGCAAGTACCCATTTTATCACTGTATGGGACGGAGAGAATGGACAGGATCACATGAATATTTTGGTTGTGTCTGCAATTCTGGAAACACAGGCACTTGCGCTCAACGATGAAATAGCTGTTTTCAGCGGATCAATCTGTGTTGGAGCCAGCAAGTTGACCAAAGATATAAACCCTTTAGACAAAACTACTTTTGTTACTATTCTTGCATCAAAGGGCGATGGTTTAAGCAATGGTTTTGTTGAAAATGACCCGATTATTTTCAAAATCTGGGATGATTCAAATCAAATGGAAATAGTGGCTAAAACTGTTTCTTACAGAAATGAAATTTCCCTGTGGCTCACGTCCGGATTATTCAGTGCAGGGGCAACTTCTGTTGTTGATATTATTCATAATACTGAAATTACTCAAACCATCCAGCTTATAAAAGGAAGTAATCTTTTTTCGACTTATTTAATTCCAACAAATCCAGATGTGAGTGTTGTGATGAAATCACTTTGCGACAGCGGATTCCTGCTTAAAATGGAAGATGAATCAGGGAAATCGCTTTCCTATTCAACTAAAACCAAAGTTTGGACCAACACAATTGGATCGATAGAAAAAACCGAAGGTTATTTGATTTCTCTTACTTCAAATTTTAGCCTTCAAATCAA
>CAMDGL010000052.1 GCA_945897845.1 Chitinophaga pinensis
TACAAAATAGAATTAGCCAAAATGAAAAAAGAAGTTATAAAAAAAAGCATAGAACCAGTGGTCAATCCTCTCGTGCAAAAGAGCAAAACCAAAATGGAAGTTATTTACGAAGACAATCATATCATTGCCATTAACAAAGCCTGTGGAGAAATCGTACAGGGCGACAAAACAGGTGATGTAACCTTGATTGACAAAGTGAAGGAATACCTCAAGGTGAAATACAAAAAACCAGGTGATGTTTACCTGGGCTCGCCTCACCGTTTGGACCGCCCTTCAAGTGGTGTGATCCTGTTTGCCCGAACCAGCAAAGCGCTTACCCGACTGAATGAAATGTTTCAGGATAAAGAGGCCATGAAAAAAACATACTGGGCGGTGGTAGATGCACTTCCGGAGGAAGAAGAAGGGACTTTGCACCACTGGTTGCTAAAGGACGAGGAAAAAAATAAATCACATGCCCACAACAAGGAACGCAAAGGTTCCAAAGAGGCAATTTTGCACTATCGCCATGTTGCGACACTCAATCATTATCACCTGCTCGAAATTGATTTGAAAACCGGACGTCATCACCAGATTCGTGCTCAGCTCAATCGTATTGGACTGCACATTAAAGGTGACCTGAAATACGGCGCTGCGCGCAGCAACGAAAATGCAGGCATTCATCTACACGCACGCAAAATCGAGTTTATTCATCCGGTGACCAAAGTTCCGGTAAAAATAGTTGCAGCTCCACCACAAAGGGATGCTATTTGGAATGACCTTGTTCAGATTGATTACCTGAAAGATTAGCCTTAGTATTTATACTTCTGTAGAAAATGGCCCATGCGGTCGCGTTTGGTCTTCAGGTAAAACTGATTGTATTGGTTGGGTTCAATTTCGATATTTACTGTCGAGACAATTTCGAGGTTGTATGCTTCGAGCCCAACCCGTTTAATCGGATTATTGGTGATCAAACGCATTTTGGTAATGCCAAGGCTACGTAAAATCTGTGCCCCAACACCATAATCGCGCTCATCTGCATCAAATCCAAGGTGAATATTGGCATCGTAGGTATCCAGACCTTCATCCTGAAGTTTATATGCTGCTATTTTATTCATTAAACCTATTCCCCGGCCTTCCTGCTGCATGTATACCAATACTCCTTTCCCTTCTTTATCGATCAGCGACATGGCTTGTTCGAGCTGGTCGCCGCAGTCGCAACGTTTCGACCCGAAAATATCGCCCGTCATGCACGATGAATGGACCCTTACCAGAATGGGTTCGTCAACAGCCCATTCGCCTTTTATCAGCGCAATGTGCTCCACTCCATTCGACAATTGTTTAAAGGGAATTACCCTGAAATTACCATATTTGGTTGGCAAAAAAACTTCATCACCGCGTTCAATAAGACTTTCATTCTTCAAGCGAAAGGTGATCAGGTCTTTGATCGAGACGATTTTCAGGTTGTACTTTTCAGCAATTACCTTAAGTTCGGGCAGACGGGCCATGCTGCCATCTTCGTTCATAATCTCAATCAAAACGCCAGCAGGACTCAGGCCGGCCAGACGAGCCAAATCAACAGCCGCTTCAGTATGACCGGCTCGGCGAAGTACACCCCGGCTGCGCGCTCTGAGCGGAAATATATGTCCCGGGCGACCTAGTTCTTCAGGTTTTGTGTTTGGGTTGGCCAGAGCATTGAGTGTTTTGGCCCTATCGGTTGCTGAAATCCCTGTGGTACATCCGTATCCAAGTAAATCTACCGAAACGGTAAAAGGTGTTTCGTGCGATGAAGTATTGTTTCCGACCATCATTTCAAGCTCCAGTTCGGCACAGCGTTCTTCTGTAATCGGTGCACAAACCAGTCCACGCCCGATGGTTGTCATGAAGTTGACCATTTCAGGAGTTACCTTTTCGGCAGCAGCAATAAAATCACCCTCATTCTCGCGGTCTTCGTCGTCAACAACGATGACCATTTCTCCCCGTTTTATAGCTTCAACAGCTTCAGGAATTGTATCCAAAATAAATTCTGTCATTGTTTTTAATTTTCAATGGGCATGCCCATTAAGGACCGCGAAATTAATAAAATTATTTGTGCTTTTCCCCAGAGCGGGCAGCCTTTTCCCATAGTACATTTTGTTTGCCCTTCAGAAACCTGAAAAAACCTTTGAACATGGCATAATTCATTGCCACAAAATAGAAAGGGGCGTATATTAATTTTATTCGTATGGGTTTGTTTTGTGTGACAAAACCTAGAATAGTCAATATGTAAAATAAAACCTGCAGATAAAACAGTAATGAATAAAGCGAAAATGGACGGATTTGATCTTGTCCGATCAGGATAAAAAGGTTTGAAAACAAAATGCTGATCAGTGCCAGTGGAGCCAATGTCCAGCGCAAAACTTTGTGTGAAACGTATTGAAAAAACAGTTTGAAATTAAAAAACGGATTGAGCAGTTTTTTCAGGCGGAATAACGATTGATAACAACCGGCAGCGATGCGCACTTTGCGCTTCATTTCTTCTTTCACGTTCGACGAACCATGCTCCGAAGCCACCGCCATCGGTTCATAAGCTACCCTGAAACCTTGCTGTGTAATGCGCATCGAAATCATAAAATCGTCGAGCAAAGTGTCAGGTTCAACCCGCTGATACAATTCGCGCCTAACAGCAAATAATTCACCAGTGGCACCAATGGTGCTGTAAAACTGATAATCAAGCAGTTTCAGCCATGATTCTATTTTCCAGTAAAACCCTTCACCAACTGACGCAACAGCTTGATCCTTTTCTTTGTAGAATTGCTTTTCGCCGGCCACACAGCCAACTGTTTTATCCTGAAAATGTCTGACTACGGCCTTCAATGAGTTTTTTGAAAGCACTGTATTTGCATCACTAAACATTAAAATGGGAGATGTCGAGAACGCTACGCCACGGTTCATGGCCTCGATTTTCCCGCTTCTTTTTGGATTGTGCAATAAGGTAACCTCCGGATATTTTGCCGCCAATTCAGGAGTGCCGTCGTCGGATCCGTCGTTTACCCAGATAACCTTGAGTTTGTCGGAAGGATAATCAATTGACAATGAATTTTCAATCTTCATATCCACATAATTGCGTTCGTTATAGGCCGCAATTATCAGGCACACCTCCGGAAGGTCTTTATCTGACATTTCTCCGGTGATGTTTTTAGTGCGAAAGAAAATGCTCCTGATTTTCAGCAAAATGAACAATACTATTCCGTAGCCACCAAAGGAATAGAATACAATAAAGCCTGAAATCCAAAAGATTATTTCCAAATAATTACCCACGGGTGAGTTTGTTTTTATTTGATTTGTGTTTTGTAAAAATCGATCAACGCACTGGCTTGTGCCAGATTGTCGAATTTTTCCTGAATAAAACCAATTGCATTTCTGCTGATCTCATCAAACAAAGTCCGGTTGTTGATCAAACGTGAGATGGATTCAATAAACTGATCGGCATCATTTGCTATCATTATATTGTGACCGTCTTCAGTAGGAATACCTTCCGTTCCGATGTCAGTTGTCACAATCGGTTTGCCCAATGCCATACCTTCAATAATTTTGATCCGCATACCACTTCCGGAGAAAAGCGGGACAACCATTATTGCTTTGGAATTTATAAAGTCGTAAGCATCGTTTATTTCGCCAAGGTACACCACTCCGTTTAGTTTGAACTTGCGTTCGAGCCATTCAGGGGCATTTCTTCCGGCCAGATAGAATTTAAGATCAGGATTTTCGCTGTGAATTCGCGGCCAGCAATGATCAAAAAACCAGATCAATCCTTCCTGGTTTGGCGCCCAGTCCAAGGCTCCGATATGGAAAAGCGAAGGGAATTCAAGCTTTTTGGCAGTTGGCACCAGTGATGCGAAATCAATTCCGGTTTGTGAAGTATGCCGCGGTTTTGTATTGCCCAGCGAATCAAGAATAATCCCATCACGATCGGTAATCGGCACCAGTAAATCGTAGGCGTTCAAATAGCTTATTTCGAAACGTTTGATTCTTCTTGAGAGATTATGCAAGTATTTAGAGCGCAATCCTTTGGATAATTTGGCTGTGCGATCCCAGATTTCATACTCAATATTGTGTGCCCGGTAAACGATCAATGCATCAGAATATTTGCGTATATATGGAATATACGGACATAGATACAATCCTTCGAGCTGTATCACATCGAATGTCCTGACTGTCAAAAGTTGCACCAGTTGCTGTATATATTCTTCGGAAATGAATCGTTGGGCATTGTATGGCAAATCAGAAAATACAAGATTCAGGGCTGCTTCTACCCAGTTGATGGAAGCGGGAACCTCAACCAAAAAAAAATCAGCCTGTTTACGGATGTTCGCCGGCAGATCATTTATGCTGACATGATGCTTGGAAGTATTCATGCTCAAAACGGTCACTTCATGGCCCAGCATCGAAAATCCTTTCATCATATTCAAACAGGCGATTGCACCTCCGTCTTTTGGAGGCCATGGCACTTTGTTCATTAATTGAAGTATTCGCATCAGCTTATATTTCAGGTTTTTGACGCTTTAAAAATTTCATTTTCAGCAAATTCTTCAGGAATAACTGATAGCTTTCAATATTCATGATGCTCGAATCGGTGGCCGCTTTATAGGTCAGCCAGATTCCAAGGGGCAGAAAAATAAGGGAAGCGAACCACATTCCTGACATCATTGACCATGCATCTTCGCGCGCGAATTTCTCGCCAGTTATCATTAATATGTAATAGGCAATAAATAGCAGGATTGAAACCACGACCGGCATTCCGAGCCCACCTTTCCGGATAATGGCCCCGAGCGGCGCCCCGATGAAAAAGAAAATCATGCAAGCAATTGAAAGGGTAAATTTGCGGTGCCACTCCATCGGATAGTTGTTCACGATCTTTTTACGGGTGTACATTTCATCCATTTGCTGGGTGATTGTATAGGAATTACTTCGAACATTCCCAATGGCTTTCTGGTAAAGTTCTTCTTTTTCGAAAGTGCTTAAATACGTGAATATTTTGTCGATTTCAACTATTGTATCCGGCTTGATCGTTGGATTTACGCGCATTGAATCGTAAGGCATTGATAACCATGCGACCTGCTGGTTGATGTCGGTTTGATAATTTAATGAAGTAACGAACCGCCAAAGACGGATTTTGTAATCCATAAACAATGAATCGCCCTGATTTTTTAATTGGTTGGTATTCATCATTCTGGCACCGTTGCTAAACAACTTTTCATCTCTCCGGTTAAATTCAAAATCGCGTAGGCTGATGTTGATAATTTCCTTTTTAAACGATTCACGCCTGAAAGGATATCGTTTATCATTACTTGTCCGGTTTTCCTTTTGGTCAGCATAACTTTGACCGTCAAAAAGGGTAACCGACATGAATTTTTTATCCTCAGTGATTTCCATCTTACCAGAATCGGCCACCGTCACATTCAGATTTCCTTCATTGGTCGCATGATTGTAGATCATTACATCGTACAGCATATTGTTGTTGCGCCCTTTGCGCTCAACTTTGATACTGTAGTTCTCCAAATCATTCGAAAATACACCTTCTTTGATTACCATTTCCGGTTTCTGTTGCTTTACACTATAAAGCAAGGCATAAAATTCAAGGTTAGTCTTCGGAAGTATATTGTTTGAAAAATAGAAGGCGATCGATGTAAGTACCATCGTAACCACAAAAAGAGGCTTCATAATCCGGAACAATGAAATTCCGGATGCTTTCATGGCTACCAGTTCGTAATTTTCGCCCAGGTTGCCAAAAGTCATAATGGATGCGAGGAGCATGGCAAGCGGAAAAGCAAGCGGTACGAGTCCGAAGGAAGCGTAAGTCAATAATTCTATAACGATCCTCCATTCCAGACCTTTCCCAACCATATCATCAATGTATTTCCACAGAAATTGCATCAGCAGGATAAACACACAAATAAAAAAGGTCATAAAAAAAGGACCCAGAAAGCTCTTAATGATAAACCGGTGTAATCGCTTCATTCTATAACTTGCCTAATTAACGAATACAAAACTAAGGTATTTTGAAGAATTAAAAAGAAAAACAGGCCGTTGAGCCTGATTTAATTAAACGGATATTCAGAAACGAATGAATAAAACTCAAAAATTACGGATATTACAAAATGAGTAGTTTTGTTCCACTACATTGATAATTCCTGAAAAATTTATGAGTCAGGAACCAAGCAATTGTTTTAGTTTGGTAATTTGGGTGTTCCAAAGGTCAGTTGTTTCATCAATTTCATCTTCCTCAGCAAAATCGGTAATTATAAGCGAAACGTCATTGGTGAGCTCATCTTGCGTAACTACAAACTCAAAATAGTTTTCATCCTTTTCCAGATCATCGTCCAACCACTCATAACGAACCATTTTATTTTCCTTGTGCATTTTCTTTTCTGCAATCTGATCGGTTTCACCCCAAACAAATGTGAACAAATTCCCTTTGACACGAACATCGTCGGCAAACCATTCTGTAAGTCCTGATGCAGTACTCAGCCTGTTAAAGAACACTTTGGGCGAGCAATTAATAATGTATTCCAATTGTAATTTTGATTTCCCAGCCATAGATAATTTGATTTTCTGCAATATATGGAATTAAAAACTAAGATACAAAGTATGGAAAATCCATTTGTATAAAAATAAGCTATTTTTTTTCTTCGCGGATGGTGGACGAAAAAATAAAGTACTATATTTGCAACCGCAAAAAAGGAGTGATTCGTTCACCTTTGATTGTAAAGCAACTCAAAATAATGGCGAGGTAGCTCAGCTGGTTAGAGCGTCCCGAACAAATTCGGGAAGGTCGGTATCAGGATTGCTTTGTAAAGTTCAAAAAAGTTTAATGGCGAGGTAGCTCAGCTGGTTAGAGCGTCCCGAACAAAATCGGGAAGGTCGGTAACTGAAATGCTTTGTAAAGTTCAAATAAAATTAATGGCGAGGTAGCTCAGCTGGTTAGAGCGTCCCGAATAAAATCGGGAAGGTCGGCATCTGAAATACTTTGTAAAAGTTCAAATAAAATTAATGGCGAGGTAGCTCAGCTGGTTAGAGCGCGCGATTCATAATCGCGAGGTCGGCGGATCATGCCCGCCTCTCGCTACGTTAATAATGAAACACTTGCACATTTATTTGTGTAGGTGTTTTTTTTTGCCGGGTTCACTACAGTATTACTTAAAAGAATGAAAAGTAGAGTTTATCTTGAAGATCGAATCCCAAAATCTCAGCGAGGTAGCTCAGCTGGTTAACGCGTCCCGATAAAAATCGGGAAGGTCGGCGGATCATGCCCGCCTCTCGCTACATTAAAATAAAGGCAGTTACAGAAATGTGGCTGCCTTTTTCTATTTTTATTCCTTACAAACACAGATTCCATGGAACACTTCATTTACATCCTATACAGCGATTCACGTGATCGCTTTTATATTGGAAGTTGCGCTGATGTTAGCAAGCGATTGATCCGCCATAACGCGGGAGCAACGCTATCAACCAAACAAGGAAGGCCATGGAAAGTGGTTTATTCTGAAACCTTTTCATCAAAAACTGAAGCACTTAAACGAGAGATATACCTTAAAAGACTAAAAAGCAGAGTTTATCTTGAAGATTTAATCCGGAAATCGCTACAAGTTAGCTCAGCTGATTAGAGCGTCCCGATGAAAATCGGGAAGGTCGTCCCGACTCGTCGGGGCTCTCGCTACATTAAAATAAAGGCAGTTGCAGAAATGTGGCTGCCTTTTGTTATTTTTAATTCCTGAAAATACAGATTGCATGGAACACTTCATTTACATCCTATACAGCGATTCACGTGATCGCTTTTATATTGGAAGTTGCGCTGAAGTTAGCAAGCGATTGATTCGCCATAATGCTGGTGCTACAACATCAACCAAATCAGGAAGGCCTTTGAAAGCGGTTTATACTGAAATGTTTTCCTCGAAAAATGAAGCACTTAAACGGGAGATACACCCTAAAAGAATGAAAAGTAGAGTTTATCTGGAAGATTTAATCCGTAAGTCGATGCATGGTAGCTCATCTGGTTAGAGCGTCCCGATAAAGTCGGTTCGTTTAGAATCTTCCAAAAATTTCCCTGGTGCAGATTTTAAGTTCGATTATTCTTAGTTTTGTGGGCAACTAACGAAATCACCTTGAAAGATCTCATCATTATAAAAGGACTTGAACGAAATGATAAAGTAGTTTTTGATTACGTTTTCAACTATTATTACTCATCTCTTTGTGCTTTTTCAATGCAATATATCGGCAACCGCAGTTCTGTTGAGGATCTGGTACAGGATTTTTTTGTCTATCTCTGGGTAGAAGCTCCCCGCTTAAAAATCAAGTCGTCGTTGAAATCGTATCTCTTTACTGCAATTAAAAATCGCTGCCTCGACTTTCAAAAGCATCATAAAATCACAGAAAAATACAGGACTTTTATTCTCTTTTCAACGGTAAATGAAGATGATTCAACGGAGCATTTTTTTGCTGAATCAGAACTCCGTCAAGCCATTCAAAAAAGTTTATTGAAACTTACTCCCCGCTGCCGCGAAATTTTTGAATTGAGCCGCTTGAACGGTTTGTCAAATCAGGAAATTGCTGAAAAATTAGATATTTCCAAACGAACAGTTGAGTTGCAGATCAGCAATTCACTTAAAACCCTCAGAAAAGAACTTGCTGAATTTCTTCCATTTTGGCTTCTCGTTTGGTTGATTGGATAAAAGTATATTTTTCTTATATGTGTGAAACAGATTTTAGTCGTCTTACTACTGACGAGGAAAAATAATTGGATTGTTCACATCAATAGAATAGAAAAATGAAGAGTGGTTACAGTGAAATTGAAGAGTTGTTGCCCGGATATTTATCAGGCGGCCTGTCAGATAAGGACCGGGCGATGATTGATGAATGGAGAACGGAATCACCGGAAAATGAAATCCTATTTCAGCAAAGCTCGAAAGCATGGGAAGCAATGCCGCTTTTAAATGAAATGGAACAATTCAACTCTTTTGAAGCCTTAAAAAAAATCAACACGAGAATTTCAAATCAGAAAACTACAAAGTGGTGGATTTCTATTCAGCGGGTTGCAGCAATTCTTCTGCTCCCTGTGCTGATTTATTCCGGATATATTTCAATCAGAAATACTTCATTAAAAAAGCAGCAGAAAGAATATGTGGTGATGCAAACCATCTCATCGCGGCAAGGAATGGTTACTCAGTTTGATTTGTCCGATGGAACAAAGGTTTGGTTGAATTCAGGTTCCGCCTTGCAGTTCCCCAATTCATTCACCGGCGATTTGAGGGAAGTAAAATTAACAGGAGAGGCCTATTTTAAGGTAGCTAAAAATGAAAATCAGCCTTTTCGGGTTCATGCCAAAGATCTTAATATTGAAGTATTGGGCACCTCGTTCAATGTAGTGAGTTATGAGGATGAGCACCAGACAGAAGTAGTACTTGTTGAAGGGAAGGTCAGATTATCTTCTGAAATTGATGAGGTGCAGAAAGTATTTGGAACAATGCAACCCGGACAAAGGGCTGTTTATGCAGAAGATACCCGAAAAGTAGAAGCACAGGAGGTAGCTGTTGAGAAATATATTGCCTGGCGTGATGGTAATCTTGTTTTTCGTGATGACATGATGGAAGATGTTGCCAAACGTTTAAGCCGTTGGTTCAATGTTGAGATTGTAATTAATGATACTGAAATTAAAAACTATGCCTACAAAGCTACATTCAGGAACGAAAACCTAACTCAGGTATTGAATTTATTGAAGATCTCAGCGCCAATCGATTATCAGATTATAGGGAACAAACTGTTGCCGAATGGAGAATATACCAAACAAAAAGTTTACCTGATGAAAAAGAAAGTATAAAAAAATACCGGGAAAGATGTTTGCAGCATCAGCCCCGGCATAAATGCGGTTCTCTTTTTAGCAGAAAGATTGCCGTGATAAATAGTAATTAACTAAAATCAGTTCAAAGTTATGGAAAAAATGTTCCGTTTAATGCGGGGGTGCCCAAAAAATGCACATCTCCGAAAAATCTGGATGACTATGAAGTTAACTTTTCTTCTTTTCTTTCTTGCCATTTCTCAAATGATGGCCATCGAAACGTACTCGCAGAGTACACGATTGTCACTTAATCTCAAGTCAGTCTCCCTAAAAGATGTACTCGACAAAATTGAAGAGAAAAGTGAATTCTTTTTCCTATACAACAGTAAGTTGGTAAATGTCGATCGAACTGTATCCGCTAATTTTAGCAATCTGATGATCGATGAAATACTCAATAAACTGTTCAAGGAATCAGATGTTGCTTATACTGTTGTTGACCGGCAAATAGTACTGACCAGCAAAGCTGACCAGGCAGGCTTTCTTGGAATGGTCAATGTGCAGCAGGGAAACAAGATTTCAGGAAAAGTAACAGATTCTTCCGGTGAAACTTTACCCGGCGTTTCAGTAATCGTAAAAGGCACAACAACAGGTATCATTACCGACTCAAATGGAAATTACTCGCTGTCGAATGTTCCTAAAGATGCGATATTGTCGTTTTCGTTTGTAGGAATGAAAACGCTGGAAGTTGAAGCAGCCGGGAAATCAACGATTAATGTCACATTGGAGGTGGAGGCCTATGGAATTGACGAAGTTGTAGCGGTTGGATATGGCGTTCAGAAAAAAGTAAATATTACTGGTTCTGTTCAGAGCATTTCCAGTGATGACTTATTAAAGAGAAGTCTGCCAAATGCTTCCAGTGCTTTGCAAGGACTTGCTTCCGGTGTTTCTGTGGTACAAACCTCGGGTTCACCAGGCGCTGACGGAACTACCATTACCATTCGTGGTAGAGGTTCGTTGAATTCTTCATCCTCACCATTGGTTTTGATTGATGGAGTTGAAGGAAATATGGATAAAATTGACATGAATACGATTGAGTCTGTTTCTATTCTAAAAGATGCAGCTTCTGCTTCCATTTACGGATCGAAAGCTTCAAACGGTGTAATTTTAATTACAACAAAACGTGCAAAGGCAGGCGATGTAAAAATTTCGTACAGTGGTTTTGTTGGAGTTAATTCAGCAACGGAACTTCCGGTTCCGGTTTCAGCCTTAGGATATATGGAACAGGTTAACATTGCCAAGGTAAATTCTAATCAGGCCCCGCAATATTCTCAGGAGACTATTGATAAATTCAAGGCATCCGGTCCCGACAACATGTCCACTTTCGATACCAACTGGAAGAAACTGGTAATGAAAGACAATGCGCTTACACACAACCATTCGGTAAGTTTAAGCGGGGGGTCTGACAATGTGAGAATTTTCGCCAATGCGGGATATTATTATCAGGATGGTTTAATTGCCAACAATGATTACAATCGTAAGACATTGAGAATTAATACCGATGCCGATGTTACAAAATGGATGAAAGTTGGTGCCGATGTTAATATCGGTCAATCAACAACTGTACGCCCCATTGAAACTGCCGAATCTATTATTAATAAAGCGATCACTTTTGTTCCGGTTTTTTCAGGTCTGAACGATGACGGCACATTTGGTTACGGCCAGAATGGCGATAATCCTTATGCGACAGCAACTGCAGGTGGAGTTTACAATACAGTTGTTCCTCAGTTGGGAGTAAAAGGATTCGTTGAAATTACTCCTGTAAAAGGATGGGTGACCACTGCCAGTTACAGCAGCAACAGTGTTGAAACCAGAGAAGATTATTTCAGGAAACCTTATGACACCTACGAGGGCGGAGTTTTTAAAGTATCAAATCCAACCACCGGCGCCGAAAAACGCGAGAGTAGTTCCAGGTTGATCTCCAACCAGTTAAATTTCCAGTCTTATTTCGAAAAAACAGTTGCCGGAAATTACTTTAAGGTTTTGGGAGGCATTCAATCAGAGGAAAGATTGGGTCACTCCATGTATGCGATGCGTAAAGGTTATAATTATGATGGTTTTGAAGAGTTGGATCATGGTGATATCACCACCGTTTCAAATGGCGGGACTAGTTATGAGTATGCCATGTTTTCATACTTTGGTCGTATAAATTACAATTATAAAGAACGCTATTTGTTGGAATTGAATGGTCGTTGGGATGCATCTTCCCGTTTCATGGAAGATTATCGTTTGGGATTTTTTCCGTCGGCAAGTATCGGGTGGAGAATTTCAGAAGAAGCTTTTTTTGAACCTCTAAAAAATGTAATTGGAAACCTGAAAGTCAGAGGGTCATACGGAACATTGGGAAATCAGGACATTAGAGGAGACTATTATCCTTATGCAGCAACGCTTTCAAGTGGTTATGGCTATTGGTTCGATAAAGTTCAGGGAACTGGTGTAGCGCAAACTTCTTCTGCCAATGAAAAAATCTCCTGGGAAAAATCGACCCAAATGGATATTGGGCTCGATGCCTCCATGTTTAGCAATAAATTGGGAATCACATTCGATTATTACACCCGAAACATTAATGATATGCTTCAGCAATTCCCAATCCCTTCATTTGTGGGATTAGGTTCACCCTGGGAAAATGCCGGTTCAATGGAGAACAAAGGTTGGGATTTGTCCTTATCCTGGAATGATCAGATTGGAAATGTAAAATATCACGTAACCGGAGCTCTTTCCGATGTGAAAAACAAAGTGACAAATCTGTATGGAAATGAATACATCACTGAAAAGATTGTTACCGAAGGAGAATCGATCAATTCATGGTATGGTTACGTGGCACAGGGTTACTTCCAGGATCAGACAGAAATTGATGCATCTGCAGTATATGGCAATAAGGCAACCATAAAACCTGGATATGTGAAATATGAGGATATCACTGGTCCTGAAGGAGTTCCTGACGGGATTATCAGCAGTTTAGACCGTACCATTATTGGGGATGCGACGCCGCGCTATGAATATAGTTTAAGCTTAGGCGCAGAATGGAAGAATTTTGATTTTTCATTGTTTCTGCAGGGTGTAGGTAAAAGAGATATCTATTATAGTGGACCTGGAGCCCGTCCGTTTTACATTGGAAGGACCATATTCGAGAGTCAACTGGATTATTGGACGCCTGAAAACCCTAATGCCGAATTCCCTATTTTGCTGATTGATGGCACCGGCGCTAACCCGAATAATATTCCCTCTACTCAATGGATAAAAAGCGGCGCATATATGCGTGTGAAAAATGTTGTACTGGGATATACACTTCCAAAGCAAATGATGAATAACTACAAATTAGACAATTTGCGTGTCTATGTCAGCGGACAAAACCTGCTTACTTTCAGTCATGCCTATGCCGGGTATGATCCTGAAGAATCTGTAAATGGCGGAAGTTTTTATCCCCTGAACAGAACATTAACTTTTGGATTGGATATTCGTTTTTAAAACCTACACATCATGAAAAGATTTATATTTAAAACATCTATATTTTTGGCATTGATTACAATGTCAGTTTCTTGCACCGACTACCTGGACAGGGAGCCTGTAGATTATTCCACTACTGGTTTCTTTCAATCGACAGTGGCTATCCAAAATGGACTGGAAGGAGTATATAGTACATTGTACATCAATAACTATTATTCCAACCGGCCAATGACTGTCATAATGGATTATTACACCGGCCTGGCTGTTGAGCGGACTGAAAATACGACAGTTGGAGCAGGTGGGGGATTAAATCCTGCGCATTCTTATGTTGCTCAATTCTGGAATGGCAATTACCTGACCATTGCACGCGCTAACTCATTAATTTCGGGATCCCTCCCTTTTATCGACGGATTGAATGACAAGGCTAAACTTTATATTTTAGAAGCCAGGGTACTTCGTGCCTATGCCTACTACAATCTGATATCTGTTTATGGTGATGTGCCTTTCTTCACAGAACCGGTAGTTCCCGAACAATTTGAAGATCCCAAAACTTCGAAAGTAGAAATACTTGACTTTGTGCTCTCTGAACTGGACGCGGCTGCAGCAGTTTTACCCTGGATAGCTGCAAGCAGAGGCCATGCTGACAAAGCATTTGCCCTGGGATTAAAAGCGCGCGCCGCATTATTGGGTGGTAGCCTAAATTATGGAGGCAAAGGCGCAAACTATTTTAAAGTAGCTGCTGCTGCTGCCCAGTCGGTTATTGGAAACAGAACTTTGGCTGCAAAACGTGATGATTTGTTTACAATTCCGGGGCAGACAAAAGCCGATGTACGTAGCGAGATGATATTTGAATGGATGCATTCCAACCTGGGATCCACAAAATATCACATCATGGCATTTGGAGCCGTTTCGCGCAACTATGGTCAAACCGGTATTCATCCAACACAAATGCTGGCCGATACCTACGAATGTATCGACGGAAAACGAATTGACGAGTCGCCATTATACAACGTAAAGAAACCATCTGCAAACAGGGATCCCCGATTTAACGCGACACTTTGGATGCATGGGGATACCGTAGTCGCTACTACTGCCGGCACAACCCCAAATGTCATGTTTGTGCTTGAAGCATATAACAAAACCACCAGGTTTTATAATTTCACTACAAAAGTATGGGAATCGAAAACAAATGCTGATATCAACAGCGCTGCTGCATGGGCTAGTTTCGCCAATGCTGGTCTTGGTTTTATTACGAAAAAATACGCAACTGAAACAAGCGAACCGATTTCAAAAAGCACGTTTAATGTACCTGCAATGCGTTATGCTGAAGTATTATTGACTTATGCCGAAGCAAAAATAGAGTTGAATGAACTGGATGCTTCGGTTTACAGTGCCATCAACCTGGTCCGTAATCGCGTTAAGATGCCAAATGTTTCTGCCGACAG
>CAMDGL010000053.1 GCA_945897845.1 Chitinophaga pinensis
GCATTAACTACCAAACACTTTCCGGGTGGTGGCTCAGGCGAAGATGGGCAGGATTCACATTTTGAGTGGGGCAAAAAAGAAGTCTATCCCGGAGGTATGTTTGAAAATAATCTGATTCCTTTCAGAGCTGCTATAAAAGCTGGTACTTCATCCATGATGCCATATTATTCGCTTCCTTCAGGCACCAAATATGAAGAAGTTGGTTTTGCCTTCAATAAAGGTGCTATTACCGATTTGCTCCGGAATGAAATGGGTTTCAAAGGTATTATTAACTCCGATACTGGTCCTCTTACGGGTATGCCCTGGGGAGTCGAAAAACTGACCAAACAGGAACGCTATAAAAAAGCCATTGAAGCGGGCGTAAACCTCTTTTCGGGAGAGTCGGATCCAGCCATGTTGCTCGAAGTCATTAATAAAGGAATGGTTGAAATGAGTTATATTGACAACTCCGTAACTCGCCTGTTAAAAGAGAAATTTGAATTGGGATTGTTTGAAAATCCGTATGTTGATGAAAATGCAGCAGGAAAAATTGTCAACAATGCGAAGTTTAAAGAACGGGCTGATTTAGCGCTGCGCAAATCAATTGTTTTGTTGCAAAATGAAGATAAGGCATTGCCCGTTCAGCCGAAGACCAAAATCTATTTTGAGGCATATTCGAAAGGTTCAAAAGACAAGCTGTCTGATCCGGGAATTGTTTATAACACAAATGATGGCAAATATCCTGTGACATTTGTGGCCACCCCTGAAGAAGCAGATGTGGTGCTTTTATGGCTTGTTCCTACCGGAAATTCATTGTTTGGTTCTACCGGTGCACCTGTCTCCATTTCATTGTCAAAATGCTCGGTGGATGTGAACTATGTGAACAACTTAACTGCTAAAAAACCAACAGTTTTAGTAGTTAATTATACCAATCCGTGGGTAATTAATGAGATTTACAATGACAAAACAAAAGGCAATATTAAAGCTGTGTTGGCAACATTTGGAACTACCACCGATGCCCTTTTGGATGTGGTAACCGGAAAGTTTAACCCTAGCGGAAAAATGCCATTCTCTACACCCATTTCTGATGAAGCAGTTACGAATCAAAAAGAAGATGTGCCCGGTTATCTGGAAGGGAAAGGCTATGCGCTTTTCAATTACGACCAGGGATTGAGTTATAAGTAACTGATATTTAGATGCGAATTGCAGTGGTGAAAAATAAATGAAAAAATCTCTTGATTTCGGTTGAGGGATTTTTTCGTTTTTTGCGACATATAGATGTAAGAAAAAAATATGCAACAACAAAACATTCCATGGGAGGCGATTTCAGCAAAGTTAAAAAACGATGCTGATCAGGAGCAGAGGAAGCAAATTCAGGATTGGCTGGATGATTCACCCGAACATCCGCTGATTTTATCGGAGATCGTGAATACCTGGTCGCTCACAAAAAATAAAGCCGAATTCTACCAGCCAGATATGACCATCAACTGGCAAAAACTGATGAAACGGATCAATTATCAACCCAAACAAAAATCGATTCAGAACATTTATTTCAGGTGGGCTGCTGCTGCGGCAATTCTGGCACTGGTTTTTCTGGCCGGAATTGGTCTTGGCGATGGCTTCCTTAAAACTCCAACCGCTGTTTCCTACACCAAAATTATTGCTCCTGAGGGAAACAAGACACAAGTCGTTTTGCCCGACAGCACTTATGTATGGCTGAATTCTGGTTCCGAACTACAATATCCATCCGATTATTCGTCTGAAAACCGCGTTGTGAAAATGAAGGGCGAATGCTTTTTTGATGTGGCGAAAGACCCGGAGAATCCGATGGTGGTCAGTGGCTCGAAATTTAAGGTGAAGGTTTATGGCACCCGGTTTAATGTTAATGAAGACAATGCCAGAGACTTGGCCGATGTGACTTTGGTTTCAGGAAAAGTTCAGGTTTTGAATTTTCAGGATAAATTGATTTCGGACTTAAAACCCGGACAGCAATTGATTTACAACGATGGAAAATACCTGGTGCAGCAAGCCGATAACATGGAAGCATTGACAGCCTGGCTGAATAACATGCTGATTTTCGACAACCAGCCTTTTGAAGAAGTGATCCATTACCTGGAGAAATGGTACGGGGTGAAAATAACTCTTGATCCATCTTTGTATTACAGCCATAATTATACATTCAAGGTGAAAACGGAAAGTATGCGCGAGGTATTGGAGCTTATTTCAATGATCACACCCATCCAGTATCATATTGAAGGAGAACAAATAAGCATTAAATACAAAAGAAGAATAAAGTAATCTCAAACAAAAAACAGGAAGCGTTCGAGGCTCCCTGTTTCGTAAGTTAGTTTTATTGTTGAACCGAATTTTAAATGCAAAAAGCTTCCTGAGAAAAAGTACTGCATTAAAAATTCAAAAACTAAATCATTCAAAATTATGAAAAAAAAGTTAATGAACACGTGTCGGCGAAATCAAGTGGCACAAAAAATTCTTTTAGTTATGCGACTAACGCTATTTCTAATGGTAATGAGTGTTTTTAGTGCTTTCTCAAGCAGTTATGCACAAAAGACCAAACTCAACCTGAAAGTCCGGGACACTCAGGTGAAGGAAGTTCTCAATCAGATCGAAAACCAAAGTGAATTCTTTTTCATGTTCGACAACAAACAAGTTGATGTTGAGCGTAAAGTGGATATGGAAGTGAACTCCATGAACATCGATCAGGTCCTTCAAAAACTATTTGAAGGAACAAATGTGAATTTCAGGATTGTAAACAGGCAAATCCTGCTTTTTAATGAAAATTCCAATAGTGTCTTTTCAGAACAGAACAGGAAAGTTTCGGGTAAAGTAACAGATTCTTCGGGTGGTTCGTTGCCGGGTGTTTCTGTTGTGGTAAAAGGTACAACATTAGGTACGATTACCGATGTCAGCGGAAATTATTCTCTAGCAAATGTTCCGGAAAATGCCACTTTGCAATTCTCGTTTGTGGGCATGAAAATGCAGGAAATTGCTACAGGAGGTAAAACAACGATCAATGTAACGCTTACCGAAGATGCAATTGGAATTGAAGAGGTTGTGGCAATCGGTTATGGAACTTCCAGAAAGAGTGATATTTCAGGATCTGTTGTTTCAGTTAACAGGGAAGAAATGATGAGAAAATCTCCTGCGAACATTTTACAGGGATTACAAGGAGCAGCCGCTGGTGTTATTGTAACAGCACAGGATGGCGCTCCTGATGCAAACGCAGCCATTCGTATTCGTGGTGTTGCAACGATAAACGGTACCGCTAATCCGCTGTATGTAGTAGATGGTGTGCAGGTAGGTACAAATGCCAATTTTCTTTCACCAAGTGACGTAGAGAGTATTGAAGTATTGAAAGATGCTTCTGCTACTGCTATTTATGGTTCTGCCGGAGCCAATGGTGTTATCATGATTACTACCAAACATGGCACAGTAGGTTCTACCCATATAACTTTTTCAGCTGACTATGGTGTTCAAACTTTATCCTCGACATTGGATGTCGGTGATGTTGACCAGTATGCAGCAAATATTCGTCAGGCACGTGCCAACGATGGTGGAATCCTGGCCAATCAAATTTTTGCTGCACAATATGACGGTAAAAGGAATAACATTGACTGGCAAGATGTAATGACACGTACTTCACTTAAGCAACAATACAATCTTTCTGCTTCAGGAGGTACTGAAAAGACCCAGTCGAACTTCTCATTGAGTTATTTGAATAATGACGGTATTGTTGTCTTTACGAATTACAATCGTTTGACTGCGCGTGCCAATGTAATTACCAAATTGAATAATAACATTGAGATAGGTGGTGACATCAATTTTGTTCATTCAGAATCTCAGGGTAGTAATGCAGGTCTCGGAAATAACGGTAATCTTTCTTCTCTCCGCGACTGGGCTTTCACAGCTCCAACTATGGATTATATCGACCCGGTGGCCAATAAGATTGTAAGTCCTAACGTTAAAAATCCGGACGGGACTTATGGTGCTCCTATGCAAGGTGATGTAGGTTCAAACGATTCAAATTTGGGAAATAACATTTATGCTGAACAGATGGAAAATACTGGTATAACTAAAAATAACCAGGTATTTACCAGTGCTTATATCAATGTGAAATTGATTAAAGGTTTAACATTCAAATCAATAGCATCATATAATTTTTCCGCTGGCAACTGGTATAACTTTTGGGGCAACAAAAAACGTTACTTTCCCGACGGTACACTCGTTAAGTTGTATAATTACGATGCCAAATATTATTTAGGAATCAACAATAGTAATTATAACACCGTAGCTATTGAAAATTATTTGACTTACAATTGGAAGACTGATATTCACAATTTGACTTTGATGGCAGGTAATTCTGTGAGCAAAGGTTTCGGAAACTGGAGCAATGTTTCAGGAAATGATTTTCCCGGTGATGACATCCGTGATATCAGTTTAACCAAAGATCCTGCTGCAAGAACTGGTCTTGGCGCTTATAACCTTCAATCGCGTGGATTATCTTATTTTGGTCGTTTTCAATATTCTTTGAAGGATCGTTATATCTTAACAGGGACAATGCGTCGTGATGGTTCTTCTAACTTTGGTGCCGAAAACCGTTGGGGTAATTTCCCGTCAGTAGCTGCAGCGTGGCGTATTTCAGAGGAGAATTTCCTGCAAGGCACGCCGGCTATCAGTAATTTGAAACTTCGCTTGGGTTGGGGTCAGACTGGTAACTCCGGAGGGCCAACAGATAAATCGGTTACAGCATTGACGACTGATAAAATTCAATACTTTTTTTATGGCCAGAATGGACAATCAGGTATGAATACTACCAGACAATTAGCTACCGGTTATGCTCCAACATTAACTGATCCCAGGTTGAAATGGGAGACCAATGAACAAAGTAACATAGGAATTGACCTCGGACTGTTCGATAATAACTTGAATATTACCCTTGATTATTTCACCCGAACATCTAAAGATCTGTTGTTGTACCAGTCAATACGCCCATCATCCGGTTATACCCAGGTATATACCAACTATGGTGAAATTGAGAATAAAGGCATTGAATTCTCAGTAAACTATAAGAAGCAAATTAATCAGGATTGGAAGATCGGCGCCACATTGACAGGTTCAACCTTAAAAAACAAAGTTGTAAAAATGGGTGCTGATTTGTTCAGTGAAAACACCGGTACAACCAATGATGGTTCAAACGTGGGTGCAATCGGTGCTCCTTCAGGAACTCACTGGAATGGTCACTCAATATGTCGCGAAGGTTATGCCGTAGGTTCTTTTTACGGTTACAAAGTAGAGGGCATATACCAATCTCAGGCAGAAATTGACGCAGCCAACGCTGCCGCTATTGCTGCAGGTCACCCTGGTGGATACAATAATGGGTCAAAGACTGTTCCTGGTGATTATAAGTACAAAGACCTCAATGGTGATGGATATCTTAGTGATAAGGATATGACCATTTTAGGTAATGGTTTTCCGAAGTTAAACTACGGTTTGACTTTAAATGCTTCTTATAAGAATTGGGATTTCTCAATATACGCATATGGAGTAGCCGGAGCACAAATCTATTCATACTCTGCAATGACATTGTCTAACATGTTCCCAAGTGACAATGGTACTACCCCTAACGTATTAAAAGAGGTTGCACAAAATGCCTGGACGCTTGATAATCAAAGCACCACAATGTCCAGATTGTCATTTCTGGATTTGAATTACAACATGCGTGGTTCTGACGCCTGGATTAAGAATGGTGATTTCCTGAAAATTAGTAATGTTCAGGTTGGTTATAATTTTGACAAAAACATGTTGAAGGCAATTCACCTTGAAGGTGTACGTGTTAACTTCTCTATCCAAAACTTATTCTGCATCTCCAGTTACAACAAATATGGCGACCCTGAAGCAGGACAAGGAAGTGTGCTCTATACCGGTTTGGATACAGGCCGTTACCCTAACTCACGTACTTATGCCTTTGGTTTGAACATTCAATTCTAATTGTTCCACTTATATATCGATTAATGTTATGAAAAATATATCAAAAATATTATTTACACTTGCCAGTGTTTTATTCCTGTTGGGAATAAGCTCCTGCAACAACGAGGACTTCCTGACCGTTCCTCACTATTCCATTTTGGCTGCCGATCAAATGTTTAAGTCAGACGATGATGCCAAGGCAGGTCTTGTTGGTTGTTACACCATGATGCTTCCGACAGATATCGACGGAGACTGGGGTATCAAACCAAACTTGTTTATAGGTGGCCACCCAACTATGGATACTCAGGCAACCGGATGGGACAAAGATTGGAACACGCAAAATTGGACTCCAGGTAGCCCGGAACTATTGGGCGGTTGGAAACAGGCCTATACAGCAATTTCACGTTGCAACGATTTCCTTGCCGGTCTTGCTGCTGCAGAAAAAGTTTCTGCCAGTGTAAAAACTTCACTCGATGGTCAGGCCAGATCCATCCGTGCGTTCTACTATATGTGGCTTGCAAAAGCTTTCGGTCGGGTACCAATGTTGGCAACAGGCGAAACCTATATTACTACTCCTGACAAAGCCCGTGCAGCAACATATACAGAAATGTGGGATTTTATCATTAATGATTTGAAAGTAGCAGTTGATGAACTTGAATGGGATCCAATGGCCGGACAGTATGGACGTTGTACCAAAGGTTTTGCCCTCTCATATTTGGGCGAAGCTTATATGTGGAAAGCATATCGTGTTCCTGAGCAGGCTTCGGCAAACTACACCTTGGCAGCAGCTGCTTTAAAACAAGTAATAGAAAGCGGTAAATACGAATTAAATCCATCCTTCACCACTTTGTTTGATCCGGGAGCTGTATGGACAAAAGAATGTGTTTGGGAAGAAGTTCTTGACGAAGGTTCACAATGGAACCAATGGTCTAATTTATCGCAAGCTCACAACTGGATGGTTCATTTTGTAGCTCCTCCATCTGTCGGTGGATGGGGTACCTTGTACCTTTCATGGGAATGGTGGAGTTGTTACGAACCAGGCGATAAACGTCGCGAAGCTTCAGCTGTTACAGGTAAAGTTACAAAAATTGATCCTGCATGGAAATCTTCCACTAACTATGGTTACAATCCATACAATCAGGTGAAATATTCAGTTGGTGATTCATTAAATACTCATTATCATTTTTCAATGGGTGGTGAAGCTGCACCTTCGATCTGGACTTTAAAATATTTCCGTACAACCCGTGCAAACTATCAGGCACCTTGGGCTCCTCAGCAGATTTATTATAAACGTTATGCGAATGTTTTGTTTGACTATGCCGAATGCCTGTTCCATTTGAATGGTGAAAATGATGCAACCGCGTGGGGATATATTAATAAAATACGTGACCGTGCATGGGGTAATCAGGAAGTTGGTAAGGAAGCTGCTTTAACTGCAACTTACCTTCCGTATTATCAAAACATGGCTCAATTCTTTATTGGTAACGGCGCTACAGATATAGTAAAGCCTGCTACTTATCCTCTTCCATTCAATACAGCCATAGTAGCCGTTCCTGATGCGAAGACTTATTATACCTCGTTAAAAGCTACCAAAGGTTTTTCTTCTCCGGTATGGTTGGTGGCCCTGGGCCAGGAACGTCGTAAGGAATTCAATGCTGAATGGTGTCTTGCGCAAGATTTGATTCGTTCCGGGTTCATGGAAGACCACATTAAAGTCAATTATCCCAAAGGAGTAGGTTATCCGATGAATGACCCTAAAATTCAAGATGCATGGCAAACATACCGTAATTTTGATTTCGATCTCAAAAGGATGGATATGCCAATTCCAACGGATGAGTTGCTGAAAAACAAATTGTGCGATCAAAATGACGCTTACAAATAATGCAAAGAAATAATATTACATCTCTGAAAGTGTAATATCATCATGAAATTATGTGAAAAAAGGGGAATGCCATTGGGTAGTCCCCTTTTTTCACATCGTACACCTGCCTTCATTTCCGTCCTCAATTTGAACAATACTGTCATAGGAATTAATCAATCTCTTTCTGTTTTATTCATGAGTGTTCCTGTAAATTCAAAGGCAATAAAATCAGGATAAAAAGTAGGAGATGTGCTCAAACTAATAAATATGTAACCTTGAAAAATGCATTAAAAACGATTGCCCGGGCTAGCGAATAAAACACAGAAACTTGTGGTTGGCCGACACAAATAAAGTGGTCAAAAATCACGATTCTGTACCGAAAAATGAATTCATTACGTTAGATTTGATGACAAATTTAAAAGTGTATTTCTGACACTAACGATTTGTTGGAACCATCACAAATTTTAGACTTAAGATAAACCTAACTCAACCGACATGAAAAAAAACAAACAATTAAGTTTTTTGCTTTTTACCTTATTGGTATCTGGCTTCTTTTCATATTCACAAAGCACAGTAAATTATGCGTCGCCGGGTTTTGATGTGGTTCGCACCGGAATTTCTCATGGAGAAATTGATACAATAACTTATCAGTCATCAACTGTTGGAGCCTCCCGGAAAGCCCTTATTTATACGCCTCCCGGCTATTCAAAAGACAAAAAATATCCTGTTCTCTATTTGCTCCATGGTATTGGTGGTGACGAAAAAGAATGGCTGAATGGTGGCCAGCCTCAGGTGATACTCGACAATCTATATGCCGAAAAGAAAGTTGAACCCATGATTGTGGTACTTCCAAACGGCCGGGCTATGAAAGACGACAGTGCCAGCGGTAATATCATGGCTCCGGATAAGGTTCAGGCTTTTGCAACTTTCGAGAAAGATTTGCTGAACGACCTTATCCCGTTCGTCGAAAAGAATTTTCCGGTGATTGCCAATCGCGAAAGCCGCGCCATTGCCGGTTTGTCGATGGGAGGGGGGCAATCGCTCAACTTCGGCTTGGGTAATTTAGACAGATTTGCATGGGTTGGAGGTTTCTCTTCAGCGCCAAATACAAAGAAACCTGAAGAACTGATTCCTGATCCGGCAAAAGCTAAAGAACAGTTGAAACTGCTTTGGATTTCGTGTGGAGATAAAGACGGGCTGATTTCGTTCAGCAAACGCACTCATGACTATTTAAAAGCCAACAGCGTTCCGCACATTTATTACATCGAACATGGTTATCACGATTTTAAAGTCTGGAAAAACGGGCTTTACATGTTTTCGCAGTTACTGTTTAAACCGGTTGACATTGCTTCTTTTGATAAAATAAACATGACCGGAACGCCTGCCGAATCGAATATCCGGTCTGCTAAATATCCACAGATTTTACCCAACGGACATGCCATATTTCGCATAAAAGCTACTGAAGCACAGAAAGTTCAGCTTGATTTAGGCCGGAAATACGACATGGTGAAAACCGATGACGGCCTTTGGGAAACAACTACCGATTCGTTGAGCGAAGGTTTTCATTATTACTCATTAATTATTGACGGAGTGGCTATTGCAGACCCTGCCAGCGAATCTTTTTACGGAATGGGTCGGATGGCCAGCGGCATCGAAGTGCCTTTTAAAGGTGATGATTACTACACCGTCAAAAATGTTCCGCATGGCGACATCCGCATCAAACTCTATTATTCGAATGTAACGAATAGCTGGCGCGATTTTTACATGTACGCTCCTCCGGGTTACGACCATAATCCGACTGAAAAATACCCTGTTCTCTATATTTTGCATGGCGGCGGCGAAGACCAGCGTGGTTGGGCTACCCAAGGCAAAACCGATTTGATTATCGACAACCTGATTTCGCAAAAGAAAGTCGTGCCTATGATTGTGGTGATGGTTGACGGAAATTTTCCTTCAAAAGGATTTGGCGAAGAAGCGTTGATCTTGTTTGAAAAAGAGTTGAAACAAAGCGTCATACCGTTTGTGGAGAAAAATTTCCGGGTAAAAACCGATGCCAACAGCCGTGCACTTGCCGGTTTGTCACTGGGAGGTTTACAAACACTTTATGCAGGGGTTAAAAACACGCAACAGTTTGCCTATTTGGGTGTATTCAGTTCGGGCTGGTGGGCCAATCAACCGGCACTTTCCGATCCGCAATACGCATTTATGAAAGAAAATACTGCTCAGATCAACAGCAATTTGAAACAATTTTGGATTTCTCAGGGTGGAAAAGAAGATATTGCCTGGCAGAATTGCCAAATCATGCTCAAGAAATTCGATGAACTGAAAATCAAATACACTTATTCCGAATATCCGGGAGGGCATACCTGGCCAGTATGGCGGAATAATTTGTACAACTTTACTCAACTGTTATTTAAATAAAACCTGACGATGAAACAACTAACCAAAACACTCCTAATCCTTGTACTCCTGACATGCACTCTTGGTGTCAATTCACAGAGCAAACAGAACCAAACCACCATTTGTAATCCAATTAACCTGAGTTACCGCTTCTGTCTCGATGGTAATATTCCGCGCCGCGAAGCTGCTGACCCAACCATGGTCGTTTACAAAGGTGAGTATTATCTATTCGCTTCCCGTTCAGGTGGATATTTCCATTCAACCGATTTAATCAATTTTGATTTAATTACAACAGACGATCTTCCGTTGGAAGATTATGCCCCAACTGCGGTTGTAATGAATGACACCTTGTATTTCATGTCATCTGCTTCGCCTACGGTTAAAATATTTAAAACAGCCGATCCGAAATCAGGAAAGTGGAAATTGGCAAATCCAGCCTTCCCGATAGGAATGATTGATCCCGATTTGTTTCTCGATGATGATGGCCGTTTGTATTTTTATTATGGATGCTCCAACGTAAATCCAATTCAGGCTGTTGAACTGGATACCAAAACGCTTAATCCAATTGGGAAACCGGTTGCAGTGATACAGAGTGACAAGAAAAATTACGGATGGGAAAGGTCTGGCGATTACAACGAAGTTGGAAACAATCCGTGGATCGAAGGATCGTGGATGAATAAGTATAAGGGTAAATATTACCTGCAGTATGCTGGTCCTGGAACGGAGTATAAAAGCTACAGCGATGCCGTTTATGTTGCCGACCAGCCACTTGGACCATTCAAACTGGCAGAGCATAACCCAATCTCCTATAAACCCGAAGGTTTTATTGCAAGCGCTGGTCATAGCAGTACTTTTCAGGATAAATACGGTAATTACTGGCATATTTCGTCCATGACTATTTCCGTAAAACACATGTTCGAACGTCGCCTCGGATTGTTCCCAACGTTCTTCGATAAAGATGGAACAATGTATGTTTATACCGGTTTTGGCGATTTCCCGTTCAAAATGCCAACGAAGAAAATTTCGGATCCTGAAGAATTATTCCCAAGCTGGATGTTGCTTTCGTACAATAAACCGGTTGAAGTTTCTTCGGAATTGGCCGATCACCCCAAGAAATATGCTGTTAATGAAGATATTCGTACCTACTGGAGTGCAAAAACAGGCGACAAAGGTGAATGGATCAGCATGGATTTGGGAAAAGAATCGACTATCAATGCCGTTCAAATAAACTATGCCGAAAACAATGCAACCCTAAAAGGTCGTGTTCCGAATGTTTATTATCAATACCTACTCGAATATTCATCGGACAATAAAACATGGAAAACCCTGGCCGATAAAACCCAAAGCAAAACCGATGTTCCGCATGATTATCTTGAATTAAAAACACCAATCAAAGCACGTTACATCAAGCTTACCAATTACAAAGTTCCAAGCGGAACGTTTGCAATTGCCGGCTTGCGTGTTTTTGGTAATGGTGGCGGAAAAGCTCTTGGTGAAGCTAAAGATCTGAAATTGGCCCGACCCGAAAACGACCGTTGCATTGTCAACTTAAACTGGACAAAAGTTCCCGGAGCAGTTGGTTATAACATCAGGTACGGAATTCAAAAGGATAAATTGTATCACAATTATCAGGTGCTTGGTTCTGAATCTTTGACGATCCGGAGTTTAAATAGTTCGCAGAAGTATTATTTCACCATCGATACTTTTAACGAAAAAGGCATCACAAAAGGCAAAAATATTATTGAGCTAAACTAAGAGGCTATTTCAATTTGGTTTTCTTGTTCCGTTAGGAACGAAATGTCGGTAGAATTAATGAAAATATGCACGTCTTTTGTCCCGGATGGGACAAGACAAAGTTTGTTATTTTGAGATTTCTACCAACATATTTTCCCTAAGGGAAATTTTTAAACAGTTTCTAAATTATTAATTTTCAATGATGAAGAAGATATTCATATTAGCTGTAAGCTTTCTATTTTCAGTTGGTTTATGGGCTCAGCAAAATCCCTATCAAAATC
This sequence comes from Chitinophaga pinensis, assembly GCA_945897845.1. Lineage (GTDB taxonomy): Bacteria > Bacteroidota > Bacteroidia > Bacteroidales > Prolixibacteraceae > Aquipluma. Next base: position 12,241 of record CAMDGL010000053.1, read on the forward strand.
CAAAGTTAAGTTCTGACGTACGGACAGAAGATTTGCTAAAGCGCCTCACGCTGGAAGAAAAAGCAGCGTTGATGCAAAATAATTCTCCGGCTATTCCAAGGTTGGGAATCAAGGCGTACGAGTGGTGGAACGAGGCTTTGCATGGGGTAGGACGTTCTGGTCTGGCAACCGTTTTTCCACAGGCAGTTGGTATGGCCGCATCATTCAACGATGATTTGTTGTTTGATTCCTTCACCGCAGTTTCTGACGAGGCCCGTGCTAAATCCAATAAATTTAGCGAACAGGGTGGCTTAAAACGCTATCAGGGCTTAACCTACTGGACTCCTAATATTAATATTTTTCGTGACCCCCGATGGGGCAGGGGACAGGAAACGTATGGCGAAGACCCTTTCCTGACCAGTCGCATGGGAGTGGCCGTTGTTAAAGGTTTGCAAGGACCAGACGATGCCGAATATGACAAATTACATGCGTGCGCCAAACATTTCGCGGTTCACTCTGGTCCTGAATGGAACAGGCATTCGTTCAATGCAGAGAACATCGCGCCACGCGATTTGTGGGAGACTTATCTGCCGGCGTTCAAAGACCTGGTGCAGAAAGCCGATGTGAAAGAAGTTATGTGTGCCTATAATCGTTACGAGGATGAACCTTGTTGCGGAAGCAACCGTCTGTTGACACAGATTCTCCGAGATCTGTGGGGTTATAAAGGTTTGGTTGTTTCCGACTGTTGGGCCATTGCCGATTTCTATCGCCAGAATGCCCATGCTACTCATCCTGATATGTCTCACGCAGCAGCCAGTGCCGTATTAAGTGGTACCGACGTGGAATGTGGAAGCGATTTCCGTACACTGCCCGATGCCGTTAAAGCTGGTCTGATTCAGGAAAGCCAGATTGATATCTCGGTGAAAAGATTGCTCAAAGCCCGTTTCGAATTGGGCGAAATGAATGATAAACCGGTATGGGATATTCCTTATTCCGTAGTCAACAGCCAAAAACATCAGGATTTGGCTTTGCGCATGGCCGAAGAAAGTATGGTATTGCTTCAAAACAATAACAATATCTTGCCATTGAACAAGAACTTGAAAATTGCGGTGATGGGACCGAATGCCAACGACTCGGTGATGCAATGGGGTAATTACAATGGCTTTCCGCAACATACTGTTACATTGCTCGAAGCTATGCGGAAAGTTTTGCCTTCAGAACAACTCATTTACGAACCCGGATGCGACCGCACCATGGATGTGGCCATCAGCAGCCTTTTTAGCGAATGTAGCATGGATGGTAAAAAGGGCTTTGTGGCTCAATATTGGAACAGCCGCAATCCGGAAGGCGAACCCGTAGCCACCGACATTCTTTCAACGCCATTCCGTTTAACAACTTCAGGAGCCACAGCTTTTGCTGCCGGTGTTAATATTCGGGATTTCTCGGCCCGCTACAAGACTGTTTTTATCCCGACAAAATCGTGTGATATTTCTTTCCAATTCCAAATCGGCGGCAGGGCAACTTTATCTGTCAACGGCGAAATGGTGGTCAAGCAAGTGTTCGCCAACAATCCAACCAATGTTTACCAAATGAAAGTTGAGGCAGGAAAATCTTATGAAATTGAGATAAGCTATTCACAGGGCAATTCTGATGGTATGCTGAATTTTGATTTCGGAACATTGGTTCCAATTGATATGAATGCTAGTATTGCGAAAGTTAAGGATGCAGATGTAGTGGTATTTGCCGGCGGCAATGCACCATCGCTCGAAGGTGAAGAAATGCGCGTGACCGTTCCCGGTTTTAAGGGTGGTGACCGCACCGACATTGAACTCCCTGCTATTCAGCGCCGGATGCTTCAGGCTTTGAAGGCTGCTGGCAAGAAGGTGATTTTTGTGAATTTTTCTGGTTCAGCCATGGGACTTGTACCTGAAACACAATCGTGCGAAGCTATTCTGCAGGCATGGTATCCTGGTCAGGACGGCGGTACAGCCGTAGCCAATATTTTGTTTGGCGACTACAATCCTTCGGGCAAACTTCCGGTTACATTTTATAAAAATGTGGAACAGATTCCCGATTTTGAAGATTACTCCATGAAAGGCCGCACCTACCGCTATATGACTGAGAAACCGCTGTTCCCGTTTGGTTACGGGTTAAGCTATTCAACCTTCTCGATTGGGAAGGCTAAATTCTCGAAAAAGGAGATTACGTGCGATGAAACTGTTGAAATTACCATTCCGGTATCGAACAAAGGAAAACAGGTCGGAACCGAAGTCGTTCAGGTATATGTGAAAAAAGTAAACGATACTGATGGACCAAATAAAACATTGAGAGGTTTCCAAAAGGTAGAAATTGGGGCAGGAAAAACCAGTAAAATCACCATTGAACTTCCTCCTTCGGCATTTGAATTTTACGATCAGAGCCAGTCAAAAATGGCAGTTA
>CAMDGL010000054.1 GCA_945897845.1 Chitinophaga pinensis
TCAGCGATGAAAGCATCGACGGAAAAAGTAAAACAAAAGCGTATGCATTGTTTGAAAGTACTTTTATCAACAGCATAGAAGTGGGTACAGGCAAAGGTTTGCAACAAATACACGCTTATTTGTTTGGCGGACTGTATGATTTTGCGGGACAAATCAGACAAAAGAATATTTCAAAAGGTGGTTTTCAATTTGCCGTATCACGTTTTTTAGGCGACACATTAAAGCAAATTGAAGCAATGCCAGAAACTACATTTGACGAAATCGTGAACAAATATGTGGAAATGAACATTGCACACCCTTTTATGGAAGGTAATGGCAGAAGCGCCCGAATATGGCTGGATTTGATATTGAAAAGGCGCCTCAAAAAATGCGTTGATTGGAGTAAAATAAGCAAGCAGGATTACATGAACGCAATGAAACTAAGTCCAACCAAAAGTAGTGTTCTAAAAACACTTTTGGAAAAATCGCTTACCACCAAAATAAACGACCGCGAAATGTTTATAAAAGGGATTGACTACTCCTATTACTACGAAGAAAATGACTTATGAAAAACGGCAAATAAAAAGGTGGCAACTAATGAAAAAATGAATGATTAAAAAAAGCCGCCAGCTTTGGTGCGTCTCCATTACCGGCAGCTTTAATCATTGTCAAAATGAGTTGTATTGCTACAACAGTCCAAAAGTAGGAAATAAATAAGTAGCTGCAAATACCCAGGGATTTTATAAATTCAACGTGTTTGAATTCAACAAAAAATCTGATATGAAACCAACCATTTTAATCCTGTTGCTTCTGTTAGTTTCAATAGCTTCCGAAGCTCAAAAGACCTTCATATCAGGAAGCATAAAAGGTTTCAAGAACGACACGCTGACAATTTTCTGTTTGCCAATGAAAATGGGAGAAACTCCGATTATAGATAAAATCGTTTGTGTGGATGGAAATGTAAATTACGAAGTTCAACTGGTGGCGCCCATTGTACATTTGGTGCGTATTACCAGTCCGAAATGGAATGCGTTGAATGTGAATACATTTCCGTATTTGATTGAGTTGGGAGACATCAATTTCTTTATTAATTCGGGTGATCGAATCAACTTTACTGCCGAACCCGGTCCCAATGGCATCTTTTGTCAGGTGTTTGGCAACCCGATTAATGAGCAGCGAAACGAATTCACAAAAAAGCTTTTCCCCATTTACACAGAGTTCAACTCCCATTGTTTAAACTATGCCAAAGACAAAGACGGGAAGGACAGTTTGCTGGTAAAAAAAGAGGTTGCGCAGATTGAAAAAATCAAAGATCAAATCGAAAAGGCGACAATCAGTTTTATTCAGAAACATCCGGATTGGGAAATTTCGGCTGAAGTGTTGATGGGTTTGCCCATGGACTCATGCCGCAAATACTTTGATCAACTGGGGCCAAAAGCTAAATCATCCTATTTCGGCATTTATGCACAAAATGCACTGTTCGCGGTTAACATCGGAGATCAGGCACCGATGTTCTCTTTGCCCGACGAAAAGGGTAAAATGGTCTCTCTTTCCGACTTTAAAGACAAATACATTGTTCTCGAATTTTGGGGAACCTGGTGCGGCTATTGCGTGAAAGACATTCCGACCATGAAGGAATATTACAAAAAATACAACAGCAAAGTTGAGTTTGTGAGTATAGCTTGCCGTGATTCCGAAAAGCGCTGGAAAGAAGCAATTGAAAAGTACCGGATGAATTGGGTAAACCTGTTAAACGGAGATGAAAAATTGCCAATAACCTACGGAATACAAGGATATCCGACCAAAATAATTGTCAATCCGGAAGGTTTAATTATGGGGAAACATCTTGGTGAAGCAACCGATTTTTACACAGAACTTGATAGGTTGTTCAATAACTGAGTTTATTCGTACATTTGAGCGAATAAATTATGTTTAGATATGAGAGCGCTTGAAATTTCAGAAAAAGATTTCCTGACCGGAGCCAGAAAAGGCATCCAAAAATCCATGCTTTTGTCAATTGCCAGGGAATCCGGATTAACATTGAAAGAACTTAGTTCATATTTAAGAATTTCAACCCGGTCTATTCAGGAGAAGGAACCGTCGCAACTTATTGCCCCAGGCCCATCGGAACGAGCCTTGTACATAGCAAAACTCTTCAGATCAGGAATTGACACATTCGGTAGCCGGGATAAATTCCACAATTGGTTGAATTCTTTAAATCCGGCAATGGGTGGGGAAAAGCCTGTTTCTTACCTTGATACATTTTCAGGAATCCAGCTTGTTTTGGATGAATTGAATGCCATTGAATACGGATTCTCTGCCTGATGTTTGTTTATCGGATTGCAAAAAAAAGAACATTCTGAATTGGATGGTATGGGCGGACTTTTTGGTCCCGGAAGGTGGCATAAAAAGGGGAATTTAGTAATCTACACTTCTGAACATGCCTCACTGGCCGCGTGGGAAAAAATTGTTCATGTAGCAAGCTTTGAGAACCTTCACAACAATCTTTTACTTGTCAAAATTGAGATACCTGATAGGATAGAAATTCAAACAGTTCTGCAAAATATTCTGGTAACAGGATGGGACAGCTTCCCATTTGCCATTGAAACAGTTAATTGCGGCACATCCTTTTTGCAGGGGAAAGAATTTCTGGCACTCAAAGTTCCTTCAGCGATTATACCCGATGAATACAATGTTATTCTAAATCCTCTTCACCCAGACATACAATTTTGCAAAATTATCAGCAAAATACCATTTGTATTCGACAAACGTGTTTTAAAAGATTACTCATAGCTACTTAAATATCAGCAGGGATTTCGGTCCCCGTTTTTGTTTTCAACCTATTAATACTACTTTCGGGCTGACAAACAAAAAACCAGAGCGATTTATGGAGATAATTCAGGTTGGGGATAAAAAAACAATTGCCGCATTCCATGAGCTGCCAATACTTATTTATAAAAACGATCAGAATTGGGTTCCTCCTTTGAGGATAATGATCGAGAACATTTTTGACCCTCAGAAGAATACTGGTTTTCTGCAAGGCAATGCACGTCGTTGGCTGGTTGTAGATAAGGGCAAAACGCTTGGCCGGATCGCGGCGTTTTACGATCGCAGCAAAATTGAGGAAGGGAGCGAACAGGCTGGGAATATTGGTTTTTTTGAGTGTTTCGAAAATGATGAAGCTGTCAGGCTTCTTTTCGATACCGCCCGTGATTGGTTGAAAAGCGAAGGTTTTACGGCAATGGACGGTCCTGTAAATTTCGGCGAAAACTTTTTCTATTGGGGTTTGCTGGTCGATGGATTTCGCCAACAGGGTTTCGGAATGCAATACAATCCACCCTATTACAAGCAGCTTTTCGCGAAATACGGATTTCAAACTTATTACCAGCAATTCAGTTTTCATTTAGACATCACCAGTCCCGATTTGCCCGACCGGTTTTGGAAAATTGCTGAATGGGTCGCAAAAAAGAAGGATTTTAATTACAAAACCTTTTCATTCAAAGAGCAGAACCGATGCATCGACGATTTTTTAACCATCCATCAGAATGCATGGGGAAAACATACCAATTACAAGCCGATCGACCGGAAAGATCTGCAAACGCTTATCAAAGATGCAAAAATGTTACTCGAAGAAGAATTCATCTGGTATGTATATTATAAAGAGGAACCAATTGCATTTTTCATGATGATTCCGGACATGAACCAAATTTTAAAATACCTGAAAAGCGGAAAATTGAATCTGATCAATATTTTGAAACTTTTATACCTGAGAAAGACCAAAACAATGACCCGTTGTCGTGTTTTGGTAATGGGCGTAATTCCAAAATTCCAGGGTACGGGAATTGAATCAGGTATTTTCTGGCAACTCCGGCAGGTGATGCTGAAAAAATCATGGTACAAAGAAGTGGAATTGAGTTGGGTAGGCGATTTCAATCCGAAAATGATAAAGCTTTTTGATTCGGTTGGAAGTAAATACGCCAAAACTCACGAAACATTGCGTTATTTGTTCGATCGGAATAAACCTTTCGAACGACTGCCAATCATTGAATAGAGCATAATAAAATCAGCCTTTTTACTTAGTCAATGTATGCCCGAAACATCGTAAATTGAACACAAAATAAAAATCCCATGCAAATCATAGAAGTCACTGATAAACAAACCCGAAAACAATTTCACGAGGTTCCGCATCTCATCTATAAGAACGATCCAAACTGGCCCAGCCCGTTGCACGGAATGGTTGAAGATGTATTTACTCCCGCAAAAAATCCCTCGTTCAAAACAGGAGAAGCAATTCGCTGGATTTTAAAGGACGAAAAAGGACAACTGCTGGGTCGGATAGGAGCTTTTTTTAACCTGAAGAAAGTACACACTTTTGAGCAACCTACCGGCGGATGCGGCTTTTTTGAGTGTGTCAATAATTTCGAAGCCGCAAAAATGTTGTTCGATGCAGCGCGCGAGTGGCACAGGAAACACGGAATAGAAGCAATGGATGGCCCGGTTAATTTCGGCGAAAACTATATGAACTGGGGATTGCTGGTCGATGGATTTATGCACCAGGGATTTGGAATGCCATACAATCCACCCTATTACGTCGAATTGTTTAAACAATATGGATTTGAAGTGTATTTCGAGCAATACAGTTACCACCTGGATTACAGCAAACCTTTTCCGGAGCGTTTCTGGAAAATTGCTGAATGGGTAGCCAAAAAACCGGGATACACCTTTGAGCATTTATCGTTTGATAAAATTGAAAAATTCATCGACGACTTTTGCTACATCTACGACGAAGCATGGCGTTTTCACGAACATTTTCAGCCACTCGACAAAGATGAAATCCGCGATTTCATAAAAACAGCAAAATCCATCATAGACCCTGAAATGGTTTGGTATGCCTATCATGATGGAGTTCCGATTGCTTTGTTCGTGATGATTCCCGACATCAATCAAATCCTGAAAAAGCTGAATGGCAAGATGAATTTCATCAGTATCCTGAAGTTTCTGTATTATAAACGCACAAAAGTTATGACCCGCACGCGCATTTTGATCATGGGAGTGACACCCAAATATCAGAAATCAGGCATCGAATCGGCGATTTTCTGGCATCAGGATAAATTTATGAAACACAAACCGGAATACAAGGAAGTTGAAATGTCGTGGGCGGGCGACTTTAATCCGAAAATCATTGCTCTTTATAAGTCAGTTGGCGGTGTTCATGTAAAAACGCATTACACAATGCGATACCTTTTCGACCGAAACAAACCTTTCAAAAGAGTTCCTATTATTGGTTTAGATGAATAAATTAAAAAATAAGGAATTATTGAACTGAAATATTTGGAAATTACATTCTTGTATGTAACTTTGCCAACCGTTAAAAATAATGTAAAGAGAATCAAAATGAGAAAAGGGATACATCCAGAAAATTACCGTACTGTTGCGTTCAAAGATATGTCAGACGGTCATGTTTTTATTACCAAATCAACTGTTAAAACAAAGGAAACAGAGATTGTTGACGGAGTTGAATACCCGGTTGTAAAACTTGAAATTTCAAGCTCATCGCATCCGTTCTATACCGGAAAAATGAAACTTGTTGATACTGCAGGTCGTGTTGATAAATTCAATACCAGATATTCAAAACACATGGAAAACAGAAAAAAATAATTCTGTTGCTGAAAATATTAAAAAGCTTCGCCAACGCGAAGCTTTTTTTTTGTCAATTTTTAAGACCTTTGCCCGAGACAATGCTTTGGCACGGCTATTGCAAAAATCTGCACTGCTATTTTAAACTGACTATAAGCGGTCAGTATGTCATGTGACACAATACGGAATTTTTTAGAACAAGAAAAATCAAATTATGCAGAATATATTATTTTCAAGCCTGATGGACGACGATGCTGATTTCATACCGATTATGGCGGACGGCGATGATGCGGAACTGACCAATGTCGAGTTTCCTGACATTTTGCCAATTTTGCCTTTGCGAAATACGGTTATGTTTCCAGGAGTGGTATTACCGATCACCGTCGGAAGGCAGAAATCGTTGCAATTAATTCAGGAAGCATACCGCGGAAACCGTTTGATCGGAACGGTTGCGCAAAAAGACGGAAGTATTGACGATCCAGGACAGGCAGATCTTTATCAAATCGGAACAATTGCCCAGATATTGAAAATCCTCGAAATGCCCGATGGAACAACATCGGTAATTATTCAGGGAAAACGGAGGTTCGAAATTCAGGAATTCACCCAGGAATTTCCCTATCTGAAAGCAAAAGTAAATCCATTAATCGATCTGCAACCACATGATGATTCTGTTGAATTTTCAGCGGTAGTGGGTTCATTAAAAGATTTGTCGATTAAAATTGCGCAATATTCCTCTCAAATTTCTCCTGAAGCTTCGTTTGCAGTAAAAAATATCGAGAACTCAACTTTCCTGATAAATTATATCTGCTCGAATACCGATCTGAAAGTTGAAGAGAAGCAGGTAATGCTTGGCATCGGCGATCTTAAAGAACGTGGCATACAAGCCATTAGCTATCTCGTACGCGAAGTTCAGATGGCCGAACTGAAACGCGACATTCAGGGCAAGGTAAAAGCGGAACTCGATCAGCAACAACGTGAATACCTGCTGAACCAACAAATGAAAACAATTCAGGATGAATTGGGAGGCAGTCCGGCAGAACAGGAAATTCTGGAATTGAAAGAACGTGCAAAAGATAAAAAATGGAACGAAGATGTCGCAAAACTCTTTGAAAAAGAGGTTCATAAGTTGTCGCGTTTAAATCCGGCAGCCGGCGAATATTCGGTTCAATATTCCTATTGCCATACCCTGCTCGAACTTCCGTGGAACGAGTTTTCCACAGATAATTTCGACTTACAGCGCGCAGCAAAAGTACTCGACGAAGATCATTACGGGCTGGAAAAAGTGAAAGAAAGAATTCTGGAACACCTTGCCGTACTGAAATTAAAGAACGACATGAAAGCGCCAATTTTATGCTTGTACGGTCCTCCCGGAGTTGGTAAAACTTCGCTCGGCCGTTCGATCGCTAAAGCACTCGACCGCAATTACGTGCGAATGAGTCTCGGCGGACTTCACGACGAAGCTGAAATTCGCGGACACCGAAAGACCTATATCGGTGCAATGCCCGGACGTATTTTGCAGAACATCAAAAAAGCAAAATCATCCAATCCGGTTTTTATTTTGGATGAAATCGACAAAGTTTCTTCCGATTTTCATGGCGACCCATCTTCTGCTTTGCTTGAAGTGCTTGACCCGGAGCAGAATTTCGAGTTTCACGACAATTATGTGGAACATGAATATGATTTATCAAAGGTAATGTTCATTGCCACAGCAAACACACTGAATACAATTGCCCCTGCTTTACGCGACCGGCTTGAATTGATTGAAGTGAGCGGATATCTTGTGGAAGAAAAAATTGAAATCGCCAAACGGCATTTGATCCCAAAACAACTTGAAAATCATGGAATTGAGCTGAACACGGTAATTTTTCCGGATGAAGTTATCCGTCACATCATTGAAAATTACACCCGGGAATCGGGAGTGAGGGAGCTTGACAAAAAAATAGCTAAAACGTGTCGGCGCATGGCCAAGAAAATCGCTTTTGAAGAGGAATACAACCAGACTGTTACAAAAACAGATATCAGGGAATACCTTGGAGTAACCCAATATACAAAAGAAATTTATCAGGGAAATGAATTTGCCGGGGTAGTTACCGGATTGGCATGGACTGCTGTTGGCGGCGAGATTCTGTATGTTGAAACCAGCCTGAGCAAAGGAAAAGGTTCGCTGACACTGACCGGAAACCTGGGCGATGTAATGAAAGAGTCGGCGATGCTTGCGCACGAATACATCCGAAGTCATGCAGAACAACTGGGCTTAAATCCCGAATTGTTCGACAAATACAACGTGCATGTGCATGTACCTGAGGGAGCAATTCCCAAAGACGGCCCATCAGCCGGAATAACAATGGTAACTTCAATTACATCGGCGTTTACTCAGCGTAAAATCAGGGAAAACCTTGCCATGACAGGAGAAATTACACTTCGTGGAAAAGTATTGCCTGTTGGAGGAATCAAGGAAAAAATACTTGCTGCAAAAAGAGCCGGGATTAAGGAAATCATTCTGTCGGAGGCAAACCGTAAAGATTTGGAAGAAATTAAGGAAGTTTATATTGAAGGATTAATTTTCCACCATGTAAACACAATTCAGGAAGTACTGGATATTGCGCTGCTCGAAGACAAGGTAGATTATCCCGTAAAGATTGAATAAAATCAGGAATTGATACAATTGAAAGGTGGCTCTTCATTGGCCGCCTTTTTTATTTTTCAGAATGTTGGAAAGATATTGAGTTTTTCGAAATTTACTATATTGCTTTTGGTAATGGAATCTTCAAACGTAGTATTGTTAAAACGAAGAATACAAAGTTCCTTCTTTTTGTCGATACGCTGCAAATATTTCACATTCACACAAGTTGACCGGTTGATTTGAAATATGAATGGCGAATTAAGCAAAAGTATAAGACCGCTGAGGTTTCTGGTTACCATCTCAAAGGTTCCATCCTGAAGATAAACATGAGTGCCGTTTGTATTTGATTTACAATAAACAATTTCGTTTACATCAACTATAATATAACTGTGATAAGTCGGAAGTTTCACTTTTAAAGCAACAGACTGAGATTGCATGAACCGATCAAGCTTCTGCTCCTGCTTTTTCTTCTCTTTTCTGGCAGTATATTTATTGATAACATTTTCAAGATCTTCAAGGCAGAATGGTTTTGTTAAAAAGTCAAGCGGTTCGATGGCCAATGCATTGTATGCATAGTTCTGGTAGGCAGTTGTAAAAATAATCTCTGAATGGAAGTTTTCAGTCCTTACCGAAGCGGCGACTTGTAATCCCGACATGTCGGGCATATCTATATCCAGAAACACGAGATCAGGAAACAGTTCAATAACAAGTGCCAGGCCAGCTTTGGCATCAGTGCTTTTTCCAATAATCCTGATATTCTTGAAATAGCTCAGAAATATCTCGAGCAAATTTATCGCTTCAGGATCATCATCAATTATTATCGCTGAAAAATCAATTGAATCCATCATATCTTATTCGAAATCATTCTTGCTCAGTGCTTTCATCGGGATTCGTGATCCTTTAACTTCATATTCCACCCCTTCAGCCAAAAGTATCAGGGTATCTTTATTCGGAAAAACTTTGCGAATATAATTCTTGTTTACAATTATTGAGCGGCTGATGCGCACAAAATTATAGGGAAGAAGAATTTTTTCAATTTTCGATAAAAAGATAAAAGTCATTTCTTTGCTTTTATTTGCAAAGTGAAGCTCAGTATATGGCCCGTCAGCTTTGCAATAGATAATTTCGACCGGATTAATGATTGTAAAACCTTTGGATGTACTAAACCTCAACCTGGAATCTTCCTGCTTTTTCTCGATAATTTCATCTATTAAAGTCAAAATATTTGCTTGCCTGTGAGGCTGCACTTTTTTCAGGATTCGCCCCAACTCGGCTTTTACAACAGGCTTCAGCAAATAACTATAAACGTCCTGATGTATTGCCTCCGCTGCATATTTCGTCGATTTTGAAACGAAAACAATGGTTGTTTGGGGGAGTTTCGATTGAATGAATTTGATTAATTTCTTTCCAGTCTTTCCTTTTACGGGATATTCCAATAAAACAACATCAGGGTTCATATCAATCACCTTTAGCAATGCAACATCCGTGTCATAGGCAATTTCTATAATGGAAACAATGGGGTATTGTTCAAGTAATTTCGAAATATGTTCGCGCGCAGCGGCATCGCTTTCAATAATTAATGCACTAATTTGATCTTTCTCCATAAATGAACCAGAATTTGACATTGAGCCAATAAAGATAACTTTATATGCCTTAACTGGTAAATTTACCAAAGGAAATTGCGAACTATCTTTTTTTATCTATCAAAGCCCATCCGACAAAAGTTTCAGGGAACAATTATTTTTTCTGAATCATGCACCTGGAAAGGAAATATTCAAATATATTCATTGATTTTATTGAATAGTTAATTTAATGCAATTGGTTTTATCTAAAGCAAATCATTTATTAAAGCCTGAAATACTCCAACCTGTCAATGAATTAATCCAATTATTAGTATTCCACTCTCGTTTTCCAAAAGAAAATTTCGCTATCAGTAATTTTTATATATTTATGGCTGTAAACCATTGATAATATTTTTTGTTCTATCATGGAAGTTTTAAAAACGGCATCAAAAAACACAAAATACTAAACCTTTTGGAATGAGTAAATCTATACTTCTTCGTTGTTTCCCTTTGCGTATAAATACATTTATCTCTCTGGTTTTATTCTCGTTTTTTTTATTCTACGGAATTTCGTTAACAGCCGATACTTCGGTAGATGAGTCAGATGAATTTGTTGAAAATCATTCTCATGCAGACATACAACGTGGAGAACGTTTTTTTAAGGGTTTTTTACCGAAAACCCGAGATTTCGAATCATGTATTTCGTGCCACAACATTTACAAGTCGGATACTTTAAACTGGAATCCATCGGCGATGGACATTGCCGTAAAGTTTGCAGGAAAGGACTTTGCCGAGTTTCAGACTGCAGTAATGCAGCCTACCGGAATAAAGATGGAAGCCTCGCACAAGGATTTTAAAATCGAAGAAGAAGATTTGAAGAAGGTAAAGCTGTATCTGGATGATTTGGCACTTGTCGGGCCTCCATCAGCAGGGCCAACACTCACGCAAATCATGTTGTTCATTTTACTGGGGCTAGTGCTAACTGCCTCTTTACTCGATCTAATATTCTTCCATATAATTAAATATCGCGTTGTACCTGTCCTTATTCTTATAGTCGCAATCGGATTGCAGGTCAAAATGGTTGCAACTGCTGCCATTGATTTGGGACGCTCGCAGGATTATGCTCCCGATCAACCAATCAAATTTTCGCATAAAGTTCATGCAGGCGACAATAAAATCGATTGCAAATATTGTCACCATACGGCAGAATTCGGAAAATCTGCCGGCATTCCTGCAACTGAATTATGCATGAATTGCCATATTTTAGTTCGGGAAGGAACCAATTCAGGAAAATTTGAAATTGCAAAGGTGGTTGATGCATACGAAACGAAAAATCCGGTTGAATGGACCCGAATTCACAATTTACCCGATCATGTATTCTTCAGTCATGCACAACATGTTGGCGTGGGAAAAGTTGATTGTCAGCAATGTCACGGACCGGTCGAAGAAATGGATATTTTGCGTCAGCACAGCGATTTGTCGATGGGTTGGTGTATTAATTGCCACCGCGACACCAAGGTTGATTTCAAGGACAATGCCTATTACGATAATTACATGAAACTGCACGATCAGCTGAAAGGTGGAGGAATTGATACCATCCGTGCCGTTGATATCGGAGCGAACGATTGTATGAGGTGTCACTATTAAAAAGTTTCAGGTTCAAAGTTTCAAGTTGAGAAGTGAGGTGAGTCTTACTTTTAACGGAATGATCTGAACGATATTTGAATGTGGTCTTCACCCTGAAGGGGTGAAATATCAATAGCCCGGGGTAAAGTGACGAAGGAACGGAACCCCGGGTAAAGAAGAAAAGCAGAAACTCGTCCGCGGTGATACATTGAAAAAAGTGATAAACCACTTTCGGACGGAATGGGAATCACCTTCGAAATATATTTACAATAGAAATTAAAATCAACTATCAATATTATTTACTGATAGTTACGAAATAGAAAATTAAAAATTTAGCGTCGATGAAGACATACTGGAGAAGTATTGAAGAACTTGCCAATCCAAAGGAATTACGCCGGGTAGAGGTTCGTGAAGAAGCCAAACAGAAGAGCATGTTGATGCGAGGCGACAATGATTTGAATGCTGCATCACGACGCGATTTCCTGAAGACATTTGGTTTCGGTATAGCAGCCGCTTCTATTATTGCAAGTTGTAAGAGACCTATTGATAAAGCCATTCCTTATCTGGTAAAACCCGACGAGATTAATCCCGGAACTGCCAATTATTACGCTTCTTCCTACTTTGATGCAAATGAATACGGGAGTATCATCGTAAAAGTAAGAGACGGCCGGCCAATTAAAATTGAAGGAAACACATTAAGTTCCATCTCCCAGGGCGGAACAAGCGCCCGGATGCAGGCTTCGGTGCTAAACCTGTATGATGACGCACGTCTCAAAGGCCCTTTAAAAGCGGGAGCCGAAATAACATGGGAAAAAGCTGATGAAGAAATAATGGCTCAATTGGCCAGCCTGAAAGCTGAAAACGGAAAGGTTGTTTTATTGAGTTCAACGATCATTTCTCCATCGACCCGCGAAGCGATCAGAATATTTACTGAAAATCAACCAAATACCGAATGGATTCAGTACGATCCGATGTCTGTTTCCGGAATGTTGCTGGCCAACCAGAAAAGTTTTGGTTCCGCATTTATTCCTGATTACCGTTTCGACAAAGCCAAAATAGTGGTCAGTTTCGGAGCCGATTTCCTTGGAACATGGCTTTCTACAGTTGAATACACAAAAAGATACACCGCTGCCCGTCAGTTACAGGATGGACAAAAGGAAATGCTTCGCCATTATCAGTTTGAGACCGGAATGACTTTGAGCGGATCGAATGCTGATGTTCGTTTCCCTATCAAACCGTCGGAAGAAGGTGCCATTGTGCTGGCATTGTACAATGCGATCGCCGCTACCAAAGGTGGAATAGTCGTTTCGGGCGTTCAATCGTCAGTTGATGTTGCCGAACTTGCAAAAGACCTTCTTGAAAATGAAAATCACAGCATCGTAATTTCAGGAAGCAACGATGAAAATATTCAGTTACTCATAAACGAAATTAACCAGTTATTGGGCAATTACGGACAAACCATCGGACTGGACAAACCGCTGTTGACCAAACAAGGCATCGATCAGAACACTGACAGATTGCTGTCTGATTTGAAAGCAGGTTCAGTAAAAGCATTGCTGGTTTGGGGAGCCAATCCGGTTTACGATCATCCGCTCGGAAAAGAATTTGCAGCCGCAATTCCAAAATCAGCTTTGAGCGTTTCATTCTCGGAACGTCCCGATGAAACAACCGCTTTGTGCCAGTATGTTTTGCCTGAAACCAATTTTCTGGAAAGCTGGAACGATCTGGAACCAAAATCAGGAATTTACAGCCTTTCGCAACCAACCATTGCTCCAATTTTTAATGCCCGTGCACCGCAGGAATCACTACTGAAGTGGGCTGGGAATGATACAAAATACCACGACTTTATTAAAAACTTCTGGAATGAAACACAATTTCCGAAGCAAAAAGAAATAACCGATTTCCGCGAGTTCTGGAATACTTCGTTGCAGAATGGAGTTTTCGAAACCGTTCAGGAACCGAAACTTGATTATTCTGCAGAAGGAATTGCACAGGCTGCCAGTCAGATAAAAATTTCAGGTTCAGGAATTGAAGTTGCATTGTACGAAACGGTGGCTCTTGGAAACGGGAAATATGCCAACAACCCTTGGTTGCAGGAATTGCCCGATCCGGTTGCAAAAATCAGCTGGGACAACTTTGCGGCAGTGCCTGTGGCGTATGCCGAAGAAAACGGACTGAAAAATGAAGATGTCATCAGCATCAACGGAATTGAATTGCCCGTATTTATTCAACCCGGACAAGCAAAAGATACCATTTCGGTAGCATTGGGTTATGGCCGCAAAATCGCTGGAAAAGTAGGCGATCAGACAGGCACAAACCTATACCCTTCTGTCGGAACGGCAAATGGTACCCGCCGATATTACCTGACTTCAGCAAAAGTTGAAAAAGTTGCCGGAAAAACATTTGAACTGGCCATTTCGCAAACCCATTACCTGATGGAAGGCCGACCAATCGCCCGTGAAACTACACTGAACGATTACGTTAGAAATCCGGCTTCAGGAAACGAGCTGAAAGCCGAACACGAATCAAAAGCAGTAACATTGTATGAAGAGCCGGTTTACAATGGACACCACTGGGGCCTGGCAATTGACCTGAATTCGTGCACCGGCTGCGGAAACTGTGCCATTGCCTGTCAGGCTGAAAACAATGTTCAGGTAATCGGAAAAGAACAGGTTCGAAACCGGAGAATTATGCACTGGATCAGAATTGACCGGTATTATTCTGAAAATCCTGAAAATCCGAAAGTATCCTTCCAGCCGGTAATGTGTCAGCACTGCGGAAATGCGCCTTGCGAAAATGTTTGTCCGGTGGCCGCAACGCCGCACAGCGAAGAAGGCTTGAACCAAATGGCTTACAACCGTTGCGTGGGAACCAAATATTGTATCAACAATTGCCCGTACCGTGTTCGCCGGTTCAACTGGTTTCAGTATGTTAAAAACGACAAATTCGACTATGCATCGAACAGTGATCTTGGCAGGATGGTGCTGAATCCTGATGTAACAGTTCGTTCACGCGGGGTGGTCGAAAAATGCTCGATGTGTGTTCAACGCATTCAGGATAAAAAACAATTGGCAAAACTGGAGGGAAGAGCAATTGCCGAGGGCGAAATTAAAACAGCCTGTTCGCAGTCGTGCCCCGGAAATGCCATCGTATTTGG
>CAMDGL010000055.1 GCA_945897845.1 Chitinophaga pinensis
TCGGCCAGCCCGGCTTCGAACTGCACCAAAGCCTCTTCGGTTTCGAGGTTATCCAGTTCGCGGTAAAGCAACATGCGTTCCGAAATACTTTGTATGTATTTGTCCGGAAACAGCAATTGCATGTCGGTATCAATCTGGCAATCGCTGCCAAATTTCACCTTCAGGAATGCCTGCGACGAATCTTCTTTTTCGTCTTTGAAAAGCTCTTTAAAATCGGTTTGTTTCAACTCCTGAATTGCTTCGTTCAGGATACGGTGATAGGTTTCGAAACCAATGTCGGCAATAAAACCGCTTTGCTCGGCACCCAGCAGGTTTCCGGCACCGCGAATGTCCAAATCCTGCATGGCAATGTTGAAACCGCTGCCCAGTTCCGAGAACTCTTCGATGGCACGCAAACGGCGGCGTGCTTCGGGAGTGAGTGTTGAAAGTGGCGGAGCCAGCAGGTAGCAAAACGCTTTTTTATTCGAGCGCCCAACCCGTCCGCGCAACTGGTGCAAATCGCTCAGTCCGAAATTCTCAGCATGGTTGATAATAATTGTGTTGGCATTCGGAATGTCGAGACCCGACTCGATGATGGTGGTGGCAATCAGCACATCAAATTCACCGTTGATAAAATCCATCATCAGTTTTTCAAGTTTCGGGCCGTCCATTTGTCCGTGGCCAACTACTGTGCGAACTCCCGGCACCAATTTCCGGATCACTGTTTCAACTTCGTAAATGTTCGAAACACGGTTGTGGATAAAAAATACCTGCCCTTCGCGTGCCATTTCATATTGAATCGCCTCACGGATAATTTCTTCACTGAACCCATGCAATTCGGTAGCAATCGGATATCGGTTGGGTGGCGGTGTTTGTATAATGGACAAATCGCGGGCGCCCATCATCGAAAATTGCAGCGTTCGCGGAATCGGCGTGGCTGTCAGTGTGAGTGTGTCCACATTCAGCTTCATTTGTTTCAGCTTTTCCTTTACCGAAACGCCGAATTTCTGCTCCTCGTCAACGATCAGCAAACCCAGATCTTTAAAAGCAACTTCCTTGCTCACCAGTTTGTGCGTACCAATCAGGATATCCACTTTTCCGGCCTTGGTATCGGCCAAAACCTGTTTCACATCCGCAGGTTTCCGCAACCGGCTAATGTATTCGACCCTCGCCGGAAATTCGGCAAGCCTATCGCTAAATGTTTTGAAATGCTGAAGCGCCAAAATGGTGGTTGGAACCAGCACGGCCACCTGCTTGCTATCGGCCACTGCTTTAAATGCAGCACGGATGGCAATTTCGGTTTTCCCAAAACCCACATCCCCGCATACAAGCCGGTCCATCGGTATTTCCTTTTCCATGTCTTCCTTCACCGAAATGGTCGATTTCAGCTGGTCGGGCGTATCCTCGTAAATAAACGAAGCTTCCAGTTCGGTCTGAAGGTATGAATCGGGTGAAAAAGCAAAACCACGTTCCTGTCGGCGAGCGGCATACAACTCGATCAATTCTTTGGCGATATCTTTAACTTTCAGTTTGGTACGGTCTTTCAGCTTTTGCCAAACGCCGCTTCCAAGCTTGCTGATGTTTGGCTCGGTTCCTTCCTTGCCCTTGAATTTCGAGATTCGGTGCAGGTTGTGAATACTTACCAGCAGCACATCGTTGTCTTTGTAACTTAGCCGGATTGCCTCCTGAAGTTTCCCGTCCACCTCGGTTTTTACCAAACCCATAAATTTTCCGATTCCATGATCCACATGCACCACGTAATCGCCCTGGTGCAGTTTGTTCAGCTCTTTGAAAGTAATGCTGTCGCGTTCGGCCTTGCGCGATTTGATTTCGAAACGGTGGTAGCGTTCGAAAATCTGATGATCGGTATAACAACAAATTTTCAGGTCGCGGTCGATAAATCCTTCGTGCAGTGTAAAATTGACCGGCCTGAATTTTACTTCCAGACCTTTGTCGTCAAAGATTGCCTGCAAGCGGTCGGTTTGCGAAACATTGGTGGAAAGAATATAATTGGTGAAACCGAAGTTCTGATAGTCGATCAGGTTTTCGGCCAGTAAATCGAAATTTTTATTGAAAACCGGTTGACGTCCGGTCTGAAATGTGACGGTTTTGGAATTACTGAAATAGTGTTTATGACCAAACCCGGCACAGGTAAAACGTTTAAGCTCTTTTGAAAACGCTTTTCCTGAAAGTAGCCTGGCAAACCATTTCTTTCGGTCCTCTTCCGTTTCGGCCTTTTCGATGGTTTGGCTGAAATTATATTCCATCTGATCGGCAATCAGTTGGACATCGTTCAGGAGGAAAATGGCGTTCGCCGGAATGAAATCAAGAAAACTGATGCGTTCCTCGTCTTTCAAATCTTCCTGAATGTTTGGAATGATGCTGATGCGCGTATGTGGTTCTTTCGAAATTTGGTTGTCGATGTTGAAACTGCGGATCGAGTCCACCTCATCGCCAAAAAAGTCGATGCGATAGGGATCTTCGTTCGAAAATGAATATATATCCACAATTCCGCCGCGAATGGAATACTGTCCGGGCTCATAAACGAAGTCAACCCGCTCGAAACCGTATTCGAACAGCACTTCGTTCACAAATTCGAGCGATAATTTATCGCCCTTCGACACCTGAAAAGTATTGGCTGCCAACCCTTCACCCGAAATTACCTTTTCGACCAAAGCTTCAGGATAAGTGACAACGAGCAACTGTTTTCCGTCTTTTAATTTATTGAGTACCTCCGTTCTGAGGATGATGTTTTCCTGCTCAATGGTTTCGTAATGCACCGACCGTTTGTACGACGAAGGAAAAAACAAGACTTCCACTTCGGAGGCAAGCGTATTCAGGTCGTCGTAAAAATAGGCGGCTTCTTCCCTATCGTTCAGGCAAATAACAAATGTTTTGGGTATTTCTTCGGAAAGCAAACAAGCGAGAATGCTTCGTGATGAGCCAACGAGTCCCTGCAGGTGAACCTTTTCACCCGGGGTATTCAGCAATACGCACAATTCGCCGAGCAAATCATGCTTTCTGAAAAGCTTCCTAAAATCCTTCCGCTCCAAAATCAAAATATAATTAGGGTGCAAATGTAGAAATTAAAAGCCCTATCCCCAACCCTTCCCCAAAATTGGGAAGGGAGCATACCAATACATATTCTGAAACATTAGACATTGAAATGGAATCCCAAAACAAGTTATTGATTTACTGCGCAATGTTTCGTAATTTTCAAATTCTTTAAATGCCGCTTTTAAACATCATTTCCATGGGTAAAGATTCAGAAAAACACCACTCAAAACATGAAGGGAAAGATCCGAAACATGTTGAACCTGAAAAGAAAGATCATAAATTGATCGGTGACAAAAGGTATGAAAAGGAGCTTGGAAAGCTTGAATATGAGCTGGTCAAACTTCAGGAGTGGGTGAAGCACAAACAGTTGAAAGTGGCTGTTTTGTTTGAAGGAAGGGATGCTGCGGGAAAGGGTGGAGTGATCAAGCGGATCACCGGACCGCTCAATCCGCGCATTTGCCGGATCGCTGCACTTGGCACTCCTACCGAAAAAGAAAAATCGGAATGGTATTTCCAGCGGTATGCCAGGCATCTTCCGTCGGCAGGCGAAATTGTTTTGTTCGACCGAAGCTGGTACAACCGCGCAGGAGTTGAGCATGTGATGGGATTTTGTACTGATGAAGAATACCAGGAATTTTTCAGAAGCTGTGCCGAATTTGAGAAGATGTTAATGCGTTCAGGAATTATATTAATCAAATACTGGTTTTCGGTATCTGATGAAGAACAGGAAATCCGTTTTCAGGATAGATTAAAAGATCCGATGAAAAGATGGAAGCTAAGCCCGATGGATGTTTCATCGCGTGAAAAATGGGTTGAATACTCCAAAGCGAAGGACGAAATGTTTAAGCAAACTGATCTTGAAGAATCGCCCTGGTATGTGGTTCCGTCTGACAACCAAAAGCTGGCCAGGCTGAACTGCATCAGCCACCTGTTGAGCCTTATTCCGTATGAAGAGGTGCCCTATGACCAGATCGTTTTACCACCGAGAAAAGAACATCCGGCCTATGTCAGGCCACCCATTACTGATCAGACTTTCGTGCCCGACAGGTACAGCCATAAAAATGTGGACCCTGAGTCAGAATCAGAATAAAATGAAAAAAGTCTATTCAGTAGAAAATAGTAAATAGTAAATTTAATAATTGTAAATAACCTCCATGTCACTATTTCTGAACGACCGCAAACAAGCTTCAGGCAAAATACCGGGCTCAATTATCCACCTTGGAACCAAGAAAATTGACCGGCCCAAGCTTCGGTTAATGCATTATACCAAGGACGAATTTGTAGAGACAGAACCTGAAAATCTGGAAGATTGTCAATCATATATTGCCGACAATTCGGTGACCTGGATCAACATCGATGGCCTGCACGATGAGGAAATGATGAGAAAATTGGGCGAGCAGTTCAATATTCATGGCATTTTGCTCGAAGATATACTCGACACAGGCCAACGCCCGAAATTTGCCGAAACGGACGACCTGTTGGTGATCATTTTAAAGGCGCTTGATTACGATGAAAAGAGCCAGAGGCTCAGTTCTGAACAAATTTCTATGATTCTGGACGATACTTACCTCATTACACTTCAGGAGCGCACGGGCGACCAGTTTGACCACATCCGCGAGCGAATAAGAAAAGGCAACGGCAGGGCCAGAAGAAAAAGTACCGATTACCTCACCTATGTTTTGCTGGATACAATTGTTGATAATTACCTGATTACTATCGAAGTACTTGGAGATATTATTGAAAAGATGGAACCACGGATTTTTATTCCCAAACAAAAAGGGCTGATGCAGGAAATATACAGGCACAAAACCGAAATTAATTTTCTGCGGAAAAACATCCGGCCGGTAAAAGAAATTGTACTCCACCTGATTGAAAATGAATCGGGTTTTATTGCCGAAGATAACCTGAAATACTTTCGCGATTTGAACGACCTGGTTGTACAGGCCTCGGAAACCATTGAGATTTACCAGGTAATGCTGAACGACCAAATGATGATTTATCATGCAACATTGGATAGCAGAGCCAATGAAATCATGAAAGTGCTGACCGTTTTCTCCGCTTTCTTCATCCCGCTAACTTTTGTTGCAGGTGTTTACGGAACCAATTTCGATTATCTCCCTGAATTGCACTTAAAATATGGTTATCTGTATTTCTGGATTCTATTGATCGTCATCGTATTAGGCCTGCTTGTTTATTTCAGAAAGAGGAAATGGTTTTAGTCTGTACCCAAAGTTTCATAAAAGAATATGATCAGAAAAAATCTAATCCTGATATTACTTATCAGTTGTCCAATTTATCTATTTGCCAATCCTGAAATAAAAACCACCGATACGCTTGAAATGGCGAAGGAATGGTTTAAAAAAGCTGCCACATTCGACGATGAAGGTAATATAGAAAAGGGAAACGAAGCTGCCCGTGAAGCTTTAAGACTCGCTTCTGCCTTAAAAGATCACTTCTTGATGGGACGATGTATGAATTACCTGGCCATAAACTTAAGTGCCGAAGGGAAGCGGGCTGAAGGAATTGCCCTGTCGTATAAAGCTTTTGATAACCTGATGCTTGCCGGCGATACTGTTCGGGCAGCCAACGTGAAGATTAACCTTGGCATGGATTACAACAACGACGGCAACTACGCTGAAGCCCTTAAACTTGAATTGGAAGCTTTGGAATTGCGTTTGCAGTGTGGCGATTCTACCAATATTGCAGCCTATTATCAGCGAATTGGCGAGGTTTACAAAGAGTTGGGAGTGCGGGATAAGTGGAAATCGTCACTCGAAACGGCCCATCGTTTATCAGTCAATCCGAAATATGCCAGTTTCGCCACACAAATAGCAATATTGAACGATTTTGGCGGAATTTACGAGGCAGAAAAAAGATACGATGAAGCCGTAAAAGTGTATTTCGAAATGTATTCGCGCAGCAAAGAGGAAGAATATCTGAACGGAATGGCCACTGCATTAAACAATCTTTCAACTGTTTACCTCTCTTTGAAACAAGCTCAAAAAGCATTGGATGCCACACTGGAAGCTCTACAAATACATGAAAAAAGAAATAATATTTATGGACGTTTGTGCGCCCATAATCAACTGGGCGAGATATATCTGTCGTTGCAGAAAATCAATCTGGCCAACGAAAATTTCGCGAAAGGATTAAAACTCTCAGAGGATCAGGAATATGTTCATGAAAAAAAGGTATCTGTTGATGGGCTTTATCGAATTGCACGGCAAAAAAGTAACTGGAAGGAAGCTCTGACTTACCACGAAAAGCTTGTTCAATTGAAAGATTCGCTGCAAAATATAGATCTTCAGGAGAAATTAGCCGATATTGAAACCAAATATCAGACTGAAAAGAAAGAGCAACAAATTGAACTGCTCAACCGCGAAAATGAATTGAAAAGCTCAAGACTAAAATTTCAGAAGCTGGCTCTTTGGGGTGGCAGTCTGTTTTTCCTGATTGTGGCAGCATTTGTATATTTCGGTGTCAGGCAGAAACGCAAACAGCAAATTATCAGGCAAAATGAACTGGAGCAAAAACTGTTGCGTTCGCAGATGAACCCACATTTTATTTTCAATTCACTGGGAGCCATTCAGAATTTCATGATGAAAAACGACGGTCGCAAAGCCGCTTTTTACCTGAGTAGTTTCTCGTCGCTGATGCGTTCGATCCTGAAAAATTCCCGCGAAGAACTGATTACCCTTCAGGAAGAAAAACAAACATTGGAAAATTACCTGAACCTTCACCAATTGCGGTTGGGCGACCGACTTTCGTTTTCGGTTACTGTTTCCGACGAACTGGATACTGAAGCTATTATGCTACCACCCATGCTGGTTCAGCCATTTGTAGAGAATGCCATTCTTCATGGTGTCGAAAAACTGGACAAAAACGGGCATGTTTCAATAGCTTTCGGCAAAGAAAACGAACAGTTAAAAATTACCGTTACCGACAATGGAAAAGGCATTGAAAAGGGCGAGCAGAAAGAAAACCATGTTTCGTATGCGCTTCAGATTTTTAAAGAGCGGGTGGCAAACCTGAAGAAAACATCGGGTACGGATATTTTTTACAGTATTGGGAATAGTGGAATTGTTGAAAATCAAAATTTGGGAACTTTGGTGACAGTAAAACTTCCGTTAAAACTCATTTGAATATGATCAAAGCTGTAATTGTTGATGACGAATCCTGCCACAGGGAAATGATACAAATGTTACTGGAAGATTATTTCCCCGATATTAAAGTGATGGCGCAGGCTGAAAGCGTTGAAGAAGCTATTCAAGCTATTGATGAACACAAACCCGATTTGGTTTTTCTCGATATCGAAATCAAAGGGGGAACCGGGTTTCATGTCCTTCAGAAACTGAAAAATCGCGATTTTATACTGATTTTCATAACTGCTTTCAACGAATTTGCTATTCAGGCTATCAAGTTTAGCGCAATCGACTATATCCTGAAACCCATTAACGAATTTGAGTTCAAAGCTGGTGTTGAACGTGCCATTCAGGAAATTGAGAAACACGAAAGCTCCGGATCGCTTGATCTTTTGCTGAACAATTTCAGGAATAACACGGATAAAAAACTTGTTTTGCGCACTGCCCAGGATATGCACGTAGTTAATATCAATAGTGTTGTGCGTTGCATGGCCGATAATGCCTATACCACTTTTTATCTCGATTCGGGCGAAAAGATCATGGTTTCAAAAGGAATTGGCGAATATGCCGAATTGCTAGCCAGCTTTGGTTTTGTAAGGCCACACCAGTCGCATTTGGTCAACCTGAATTACATCAAAAAGCTGGATAAAACCGATGGTGGGTTTCTTATCCTGAAAGATAAAACGGAGGTGCCAGTTTCATCTCGGCAAAAACCTTCATTAATAGAGCTTCTGAATAAACTCTGACGGATTCAAACTTGTTTCCGGCGGATTCAAATTGGTTACTTTCCTTCAAATTTCACCTATTTAAATTAGCTGTTGAATTCTAAAAATCAACTGCTATGAAAGGAATCCTAATTTTATTATTGGGGACATTTTTTACATTGTCCCAACTCATTACGTCAGCACAAATAAAGCTCGACGTTAAAAAGAAAGTCAACAATCAGGCGACACAACGTGCCAACCAGCGCACAGACCAAATCATCGACAAAGGTTTCGACAAACTTGAAGAAGGTGTAGGCAGCCTCTTCAAGAAAAAGGAAAAGAAGGCAGAAACAGAACAGGAGGCGAAACCGGAAGAAAAAACCATTGCGTCAAAATCAAAAACAGCAAGTCCTGAAGACCAGCCAGTTCCTGAAGAAAAACCCAAACCACAGCTCACCTGGGCCAAATACGATTTTGTACCGGGAAGCGAGATTATTTTTGAAGACAATCTGGAAGGTGAACAGAATGGTGAGTTTCCCGGCAAGTGGGATTTGGTTTCTGGTAGTGTTGAAAATGCCAATTTCGACGGACAAAATGTGATCTATTTTATAAAATGCAACGCCAACAGTGGTGGAAACATTATCCCATTATTAAAGAATAGTACTGAAGACTATCTGCCTGAGGAGTTTACAGTGGAATTCGATGCCTGGTATGGCGAGAAATCGAGCAATTATTATGTGAATTTTGCTGATATCAAGAACCAGCAGAAAATAGACAAGACGATGCGAGCCACTGAAAAATGGGTGAGATTTTCCAAAAATGGCGGGGCATACGAAAAAGATATCAATGAAAAGTCCTATCCTGGTTTTTCAAGTGGACAATACGACAAAACCTCCAAATGGAGACACATTGCGATTTCGTTTAATACCAGAGCTTTAAAAGCATATATAGATGATGCGCGAATTTTGAATATACCCAATTTAGGTTATAACCCAACCGGAATTACACTTGCGTATCACAATCCCAGCGGAACAACAGTTGGTTACATCAAAAACATCCGTATTGCCAAAGGAGCTGTCCCACTCTACGACAAATTCCTGACCGATGGCAAATTCGTTACCACCGGAATCAAGTTCGATGTAAACAAAGCTACCATCAAACCCGAATCGATGGGAACCATCAATTATGTGGTAAAAATGATGACCGACCACCCGGAACTGAAATTCTCGGTTGAAGGACATACCGACAGCGATGGCGAGGATGCTGCAAACCAAAAACTCTCGGAAGCCCGTTCGAAATCGGTTTTGGAAGCAATGGTAAACCTGGGAATCTCGTCCGACTGCCTTACCAGCAAAGGGCATGGCGAAAGCAAACCGATGACCGGAAATGATACGCCGGAAGGAAAAGCACAGAACCGCAGGGTTGAATTTGTGAAATTCTAAAATTCAGGAAAAATGAAAAAACTATTTGGATTCGTATTGATACAATTATGCCTTTTATTTGGGATCAGCCCGGCGCTTTTTGCCCAGGAAGAATTGACCAAAGACCAGATTTACAAAAAAATCCAGAAATTAGTAAACGATGCCGGGCAATCGCTTTCAGATTCACCAGATTGTGATCCTTATGGATTTCAGATCTCAATCAAAATGTCGAAAAAAGAAGATGGAGTCGCAAGCAATGCGCTTGATGCCGACACAATTAAGGGATTTGTTTCTGATATGTTAATACCCCATCAGTTTCAACGATTCAATTTAGAGAAACCACTTGCGACTTATTCAAATAATGGATTTATATACATTTCAGTTGGACTTACTCCTCAAAACGCGAAGAACGAAACATTTGCCGTGTATTTCCATTCCTATACTTTAAAGGAAAGCATCGATGGACAGTACCGTTTCTTTACTGTACAGGTAGGGGCACAGTTTATTATTGAAACGCCTGATGATGGCGGCATTGCAGGCGATGTGTATTATGTGACAAAAGATGGAACTGATGCTAAAATTACCGATGCGGCATTCAAATCGCCTACTACCGAAAAAAAGGTGAGGTACCGCCGACTTGGCCCCGGCAATGAAGCGGCTAACTCTGGTGAACCAGACAATGATGATGGGTGGAAACCACTTCAGGGTAACCAGTCGAACTTTGACATTGTCGATTTGACTCCCGGACACTATTTCCCTTCCGTAAAATTGAATGGCTGCGTGCAGAAACTCGAAAATCCCGATAAGCATAAAAGTGAAGAGGTAATTATTAAAACCGAAGGGGTTTTTAACTGTGACAATCCAGATGAAGATCAAACAATATTAAAACCCGATGGAGTTACAGCAAAAAAAGTATTGGATGCTGAAATCCACACCACTTACAGTACAGAAAACACCGTCGAAGGCTTCCTGCTTACAGAAGGCCAGAAACCCGGAAAATGGAGAGATAAAGATTACATCAAAATGGAAGATGTACAAATCTTAAAAACAGAAATGAAAATATGGCTTGAACCTCATGGATGGAAAAGCAATAGTACAGTCTTTCCGATGGAGAAAATGTCGAAAGATGGCACCTACAAATTCGAACATATTCCCAGCGGTGTATATTTGGTTTATTTCGACGGGCAAAAAGGAAGCGGGCGGGTTGTTGATGTCTGTAACTGCGATGAAAAGAAACAGCCCACTCAAGCAAATTTGGTCTATCAGCAAAACATGCGAACCGAAGGATACGAAATTACATTAGACTATAAGTTTAATTACAACGGTGAAAGTTTTAATCTTAAAGCAACCTGGGGCAATGTAGTAATGGCTTTTGGCGATGAAAAAACCATTCCGCAAAAGTACAGCATGTTTATAAAACCCAATAAAGATTCTTTGGACAATCCAATTGATATAGAAGGAAAAGTACTCCAACCTCCGTTTGTTATAATAGACGATCCTTATTTTTATGCTACTTGTGGTGATGACTATCGGTATTGCAGCGACATTTTTCGCGAGGATCCGAATCCCCCGATTGACTTTTCTTATTCCTTCTCCGGAGAAACTCTATCTGGATTGGGAGCAGATCCCGATTTTCGTGATAATGGACTTTCCAATGGATTTCAGGCAGTAGAATATAAGAAAGATGCGGTGCTAATGGGAATGCGGGTACCAAAAGGCATTTATTTTACCTGGTGCTTTTCGTTTGATAGCAGAATAGGTAATATGACTGATTACATACACATGGAGGCAAGCGAAATGCATGATTGGATTGAAAGAGAAGGAAATGGTGCTGTACCTGCCGATAATATCTTTGCTGGAGCTGTTGATGCCCGTGTGCCCGACGATGTGATCGAAAAGATTAAAAAGGGCGAAAATTTTTCCATCATTAAAAACGATGTGTCCACCACCTACACTCTTATTGGCACCGCATCAGAAAAAACTACTACATCGAATAATCATAAACTTTCCAACGAATCAAATCTGTCGGTTTCAGTATATCCAAACCCTGCGAACGATTTTATTATTCTGAATATTGTAGGTGATGTTGTAGAGACAAGGCATGCCTTGTCTCTACAATTGTTCGATGTGAACGGAATGCTTTTAGAAAGTAAAACAATTAAAAGCAACCAGACAAAAATTAAAATGAGCGGTCTTGTGCCGGCATGTTATTTTCTGAAAGTAAAGGAAGAGAATAGAGATATTAAAACATTCAAAATCATAAAACATTAAGCAGTTATGAAAACTATATTATTTTTAATCAGCATTTTGGCCGTAATACAACTTTCGGCACAAACAAAAAAGGAAAAACTTTACCCGTTTAAATCGGCAGTTATTGAATACACTTATGAAGGAAATACCACCGGAACTCAAAATCTGTACATCGACAATTACGGATGGCTGCAATGCAAAACAGAACAAACAGCCGCGAAAGCTTTTGGTCAAAGATCAGAAGTAAATAGTGCAGAGATTACCAAAGACTTTGACATATACCATTGGGACCTTAAAACCAAAACGGGGACCAAAATGCGTAACACACTTGCACAGGATTTGATGAACGATCCGAACTTTGATCCGGAGGAATTTGGAAAAAGCACCATGGAATCGCTCGGTTTTGAAAAGAAAGGTACAGAAACCATTAATGGAAAAGTTTGTGAGGTGTGGAAAGGACTGGCCGGATCGTCGACCATCTGGATGTGGAACAGTCTGGCTCTTAAGTCCGAAATTAAAATGCTTGGCACAAAAACCATCTGGACAGCTACCACCATTAAAATTGACGAAGGCGTACCTGCCGGAAAATTCAATATCCCTTCTGACGTTAATTTCAGCGACGGCGGAACAACCGATCCCTTAGAAATGATGAACAAGGGAATGAAACAAGCGGAACAGGAAGAAGGGGAGAATTCGGGCAAGAATGAACAAACAGAAGAAGCTCCTATTAATAGCCTGAAAGATCTGAAGGGTTTTCTGAAGAAAATTAAAACGGAATAATTAGTATCGAAATACCTGCACCTGAAATCGTCGGTGGACCTTTCATAGCAGAGGTGCAGTAAAAGGAAAGGCCGGGAAACCGGCCTTTTTACTTCAAAACCTGTTTCGATGGAAGAGTGAAATAAAATGTACTTCCTTCTTTCGGTTTGCTATCAACCCAAATTTGTCCACCGAGCATTTCAACGTAGGCTTTCGAAATGGCCAAGCCCAAACCGGCTCCTTCATAATTCCGGTTGAGCGTTTCATTTCCCTGCCTGAATCGTTCAAAGATTATATTTTGTTTTTCAGGTTCGATTCCAATGCCAGAATCTTTTACGTAGAATTCAAGTTGAGTTCGGGCATTAGTTGGTTGTATATCGAAGCCAAATTCGATGACTCCCTGATAAGTGAATTTTATTGCATTTTTTATCAGATTGGATATGATCGAATTTAATTTATTGAAGTCTGTTTCTATGATCACTTCATTTGCAGGCAAAGAATTGTTATAAATTAGCTGTAAGCCTTTTTGTTCGGCTTCGGGTTTGAAGAAATCGGCAATAAATCCAAGCTGTTCATTGATATTTATTTTGGAAAGTACAACTTTCATGTGACCCGACTCGATTTTCGAAATGTCAACAATATCGGTAATAATTCCTAACATGCGGGCTCCGCTTTTTTCGATGATTTTCAGGTATTCCTGTTGTTGATCTCCTGTAATATCCGGATCTTTTAACAATTCGGCAAATCCAAGTATTCCATTCATCGGGGTACGAACTTCGTGGCTCATATTGGCTAAAAATGCTGATTTCAGCCGATCACTTTCTTCGGCTTTCTCTTTTGCAATAACCAACTCCTGCTCTGCCCGCTTTCGATCTTCTTCCACTCCAATGGCCGATGCAATTATTTCCAGAATGTGCAGATCTCCCTCTGTCATTAGGACATCATGTTGAAATACAACACACAGTGAGCCTATATTTTTATAATTGAATTTGACCGCTTTTCCCACATAAGTTTTCAGATTGTAGCGTTTTACATTCGAATCTGTTTGGGCATAAGTCGTATTATCCAGATTTCGGATTAAGCAAATATCATCATTGGTCGATTTAATAACATCATTGCAGATGTGTCCTTCCCGAAAATCCACAGCCTGATAATCATCAGGTGTATTCCACTGCCCTACAGAGCAAAGCATTTCATCAGAAATGCAGTTGTAGAGCGCACAGGTGGCACCTAAAAGTTCGCCGCAAAGTGCAACAAGCAGGTTAATATTTACTATAGAGTCGGAAGTAAATTTCAGAAAACACTCGTTAAGTTTAACCAACCGATCGTCAGCCTGTTTTTTTGCAGTAAAATCGTGTACCGAAATGAGATCAGCTTTAATTCCCTCATATTCAATAATTTTACCAATACTTTCGAGCCATATTCTATTTCCTTTTGCAGTTATGCCACAGCTAACCGCAACCTCATCATCATTTCCCCGAACCACTTTGGCAAAATCTTCAATCGTTTGGGCAATGTATTCAGGTGCGATGTGGCTAAAAATATTTTGCCCGACAATTTCCTCAGGACTTTCGTATTCAAACGTTTTAATTATCGAGTGGTTGGCAAACAGTATGTTGCCTTCAAGGTTAATTATTATAATTCCTTCAAAAGCATTGTCAACCAAAACCCTGTACTTCTCCTCACTTTTTCGCAATGACTTTTCAATATTTTTTCGATTGGTGAGGTCGATATCGATACAAAACAATTCCTGATCCATGCCGGGCCGGTTGATAAGTGTATGACTTGAAAAAACAGTCACGGGAGAACCATCTTTTCGCATCAGGGTTAGCTCTGATGAAGGAATTGGGTGCCCGGTTTCAGCCATGAAATGCATAGCCTGCCGAACAGATTCCCTCATTTCGGGTGGAATAATAAGCTCCAGCAGATTACGTCCGATGGCTTCCTGTGCAGAGTATCCGTATAAATCTTCGGATGCCTTGTTCCAGTAATTCGTCGTGCCATCCGAGCCATAACCCTGTACTGAAATGGATTGAACATCCTGAAACAAATTTCTGAACCGGAATTCACTATCAATCAATAATTCGGTTGCTTTCTCACGCTCTGTAATCTGGCTCTGCAACAGCATCGTTGAATATGCTTTTTCAGAAAGTTGGTTGGCAAATGCAAAAAGCATATTTGAAACTTTACGAAACTGCTCAACCGACATTT
>CAMDGL010000056.1 GCA_945897845.1 Chitinophaga pinensis
CCATTATTACCTTTGTATTTATGCTGGCCATGTCGTTGGTTTTGTGGAATGCCGGGTTGCTCGGAGGAATACGCCGTTACGGTGAATTTGGAATCCGATTGGCCATGGGCGAAGAGAAAAAACATGTTTACCAAACCCTGGTTTATGAATCGGTGATGATTGGCATTGCCGGATCGGTTGTTGGTACTGCATTCGGACTCTTCTTTGCCTGGCTGCTGCAAACTTATGGCCTGAATCTGGGTGATGCAATGAAAGGTTCATCAATGATGATGCCCACTATTATCCGCGCCCGTATTACCCCGGTCGATTTCTATATCGGGTTCCTGCCCGGAATTGTATCAACAGTGATTGGCGCAATGCTTGCAGGAGTTGGCATTTATAAAAGAAAAACCTCGCAATTATTCAAAGAATTGGAGTCATAGATCTGTTCATTTAACCCTGACAGGTCAAACTAAAAACAACAACCTGTCAGCGTCTTTAGACCTGAAAGCGTTAAACCGAAAACCATAAATGATATAAAAACAAATACAATGAAAACATTGATCACCTTAATATTCTCCATCATCGCGATGGTGAACTTTGCCTCACCTGATGCCAATGAAATCCTGAAAAAGGTGGACAAAAACCTGTCGTCGGACAATCGGGTGATGGAATCGCAGATTACCATACAGGGGAAACGAGGTGCACGAACCATTAGCTCGAAAACCTACGCGATGGGCGACAAAAAGTCGTTTACAGAGTACCTTTCTCCTGCCCGCGAACAGGGAACCAAAATGCTAAAACTCGAAAACCAGCTTTGGATTTATTCACCATCGACCGACCGCATCATCCAGATTTCGGGTCACCTGTTGCGTCAATCGGTAATGGGCTCCGACCTCTCGTACGAAGACATGATGGACGACCGCAAACTCACCGACATTTACACTGCGAAAGTGTTGGGCGAAGAAGAAATTTACGGCCGTAAAACCTACCTGATTGAACTTACAGCCAAGGTGACTGACGTTGCCTACCACTCGCAAAAGATGTGGGTTGATGCTGAACGTTTTGTGCCGCTGAAACAGGAACTGTTCGCGAAAAGCGGGCAATTGCTCAAACGTCTGGAAATGAAAGATGTCATTCAGGTAAAAGGCCGGTGGTTCCCGTCAACCATGATTTACAAAGATATGCTGAAAGAAGGCGACGGCACCGAATTTAAAATCACAAAAATCGAGTTTAATGTGGACATTCCGGAGTATATTTTCAGCAAAGCAGCGTTAAAAAAGTGACAGATCTATTCCCTCACCGAGCTTCCCCGCACAATCAAATCGGCATTCAGGATTTTTACTTCCGGAATATATTCAGATTCGTTTGAAAGTATGCGCTGAAAAAGCATTTCAGCAGCGGTAGTGCCCATTTCGTAACCATGCTGATCGACCGAAGTCAGGTTGGGGTCGGTAATTCCGGAGAAACGGCCATCGGAGAAACCAACAATTGAAATATCATCGGGTACTTTGTATCCTTTTTTCTGAAAAGTCTGCATGGCGCCAATGGCTGTCAGGTCGTTCACAGCAAAAATACCGTCAGGAATATTCCCGGCATCAATCAATTCCACTACGGTATTTCGTGCTTTTTCAAAGTCGTCGGCTTCAATAATCAGGCGATTGTCAATGGGCAGACCGGCTTCTGTCAGCGCATTTAAATATCCCTGAAGGCGATCGCGGCCAATTACCAAACTTTGTGGTCCGGCAAAATGGGCAATTCTTTTTCGTCCGTTTTCAATTAAATGGCGGGTTGCTTTATAAGATGCTTCCATGTCGTCAATTACCACCTGATCGGCATTAACTTCCGAAGTAATGCGGTCAAAAAATACGAGTGGAATTCCACTTTCCTGAAGGTCGGTTAAATGGTCGAACGAATTTGTCTCCTTTGAGATGGATACCAAAATGCCATCAACACGGTGAGAAAGCAATGTACGCGAATTGGCAACTTCGCGGTCGTAGCTTTCATTCGATTGACATATTATAACCGTAAATCCCTTTTCAGAAGCCACATCGTCAATCCCACTGATAACAGAAGAAAAGAAATAATGTACAATTTCAGGAATAATTACTCCGATGGTATTGCTCCGGCTGTTTTTTAAACTGAGGGCAACTGCATTGGGCCGGTACTTTAATTTGTTGGCCAAATCGTTCACCGCCTTTTTTGTGTCCACATTGATATCAGGATGATCTTTCAGCGCCCTCGAAACAGTTGAAGGTGAGATGCCAAGAATCCGTGCTATATCTTTGATTGTTATTTGATTACTTCGCATATTTTTGATTGTGAACAATCGTTTGGGTTAAAAAAGATAGTCGATATTTGAGATGCACAAATTATCAAAAATTCCTGACATAACTCCTTCGATTTATACCTACCAGCAACTACCTGTTTTATAACATTTTGTTTGCAAACGACTTCGCAATCGTTTGCAATAAACCAATTGTAACATTTTTTAACTAAATCTTAACAGTTTATATACTTTGGTCCCGGAATTAATAATTAGAAGTCAAAAAACGGACAAACATTAAAGGAATTAACTAAAAAAATCAAAAAAAATGAGTTTAAAACGAGTATTTGAACCAATAATTAATTAAAACATGAGGATTATTCGCAAAAACCTAAATGTAACAATATTGATTCTGTCGCTTCTGCTGGGAAACCTGGCAATGGCACAGCAATCGGTATTTTCGGGCAAGGTGACCGATAGCTCATCGGGAGAAGCTTTGCCAGGCGTATCTATTGTAGTTAAAGGAACTACCAATGGAACGATTTCTAATTTCGACGGCAATTTTACCCTAAGTGTAAACAGGGGTGATGTTATTCAGTTTTCTTTCATCGGTTATAAAACACAGGAAATTGTAGCTCAGGGACAACAAGCCCTAAGGGTTGCACTGGTGGTTGACACTGAACAACTTGAAGAAGTGGTTGTAATCGGCTACGGAAGTGTTAAAAAATCGGATGCAACCGGTGCTATCAGTACCGTGAGTTCAAAAGATTTTAACAAAGGCGCAATTACATCTCCTCAGGATTTGTTGATGGGTAAAAGTGCCGGTGTGGTTATCACTACTGCTGGCGGTGCTCCCGGTAGCGGTGCAACCATCCGTATTCGCGGAGGTTCATCACTGAATGCCTCCAACGACCCTCTGATTATTATCGATGGTGTTCCTATTTCAAATGAAAATATTTCCGGCAGTTCAAACTTTCTTTCGTTTGTGAATCCAAACGACATCGAAACTTTTACCGTTTTAAAAGATGCATCTTCAACTGCAATTTACGGTTCAAGGGCTTCGAATGGTGTAATACTTATTACCACCAAAAAAGGTAAAGTAGGCAGTGCAATGAAGATTACTTATGATGGAAATACTTCGGTATCAAGTGCTACTAAACTAATGAATGTTTATTCCGGAGACGAAATCAGACAAATCGCCTACGATCACAAAGATTTGTTTGGAGCTGACAGTTTCACAAAACTTGGAACCCAAAACACGAACTGGCAAAAGGAAATCTTCCGTGATGCAATTTCACAGGATCATAACCTAAGTTTATCTGGTGCTTATAAATCATTGCCATACCGGATTTCTATTGGTTACACCGATCAGAATGGTATCATGAAGAATACAGACATGCAAAGAATGACAGCATCTGTCAGTCTTGATCCTTCATTTTTGGAAGGTGCTTTGAAAGTGAATTTCAACGCAAAAGGAATGACCACCGACAATAATTTTGGTGATACCGGCGCATTGGGTTCAGCAATCAATATGGATCCTACTCAAGCGATTATGGACGGTAATGCCAAATCGGACGGCTATTTCCAATGGGGCAATTACGGAGCCACCCTTGGTACTCCCAATCCGGTTGAACAACTGATGGCTGCCGACAATATGTCGAATGTGAAGCGTGTAATCGGTAATGTACAGTTAAATTATAAAATTCCATTTATTCCTGAATTGCGTGCCAACTTGAATCTGGCAACTGACTATACTGAAAGTAAAGGTCACAACAACCGCCCTGTCACTTCACCTTCTACTCTGACCAATCCGTTGGCATGGGGAAAATTAACTGACTTTAACGGTGTCAATAAAAATAATCTGCTCGATTTCTATTTGAATTATACCAAAGACCTGAGCCAGATTAAAAGTAAAATTGACGCAACTGCCGGATATTCATGGCAGCATTTCCAACGCGAAGGCGACTCATATACCCGTGGAGTTGTGGACGCTTCACATCCATACCAGAAATCAGATAGTTCATCCTTTATCACTGAAAACTATTTGGTTTCATTTTTTGGCCGTTTGAATTACACATTTTCTGACAGGTATTTACTTACCCTTACCATTCGTGATGATGGCTCTTCACGTTTTGCCAAAGGCAACCAGTGGGGACTTTTCCCATCCGCTGCTTTTGCATGGAAAATAAAAGACGAGTCGTTCCTGAAAGATGTAAAAGCTGTTTCTGATTTGAAAATGAGATTAGGCTGGGGAGTTACCGGTCAGCAGGACATTGGCAACGATTATCCGGCACAGGCCAAATACAGAAATTCTTCTCCCGGCAATTATTATCCGATTGGCGGCGTATTTCTTCCAACCTTGCGTCCCGATGCATATGATCCGGATATCAAATGGGAAGAAACCACTACCCAGAATATCGGTTTGGATTTTGGATTCATGGACGACCGTATTTCAGGATCGATTGATGTTTACAACCGTGTTACCGATAACTTGCTGAACACAGTAACGATTCCAAGCGGAAGTAATTTCTCCAATACATTATTAACCAATGTTGGAAGTCTGGAAAATAAAGGTGTTGAAGTCTCTTTAAACCTGATACCTATTTCGCTAAAAGACATGTCGCTTAACTTAGGATTTAATTTGACCTACAATGTAAATGAAATCACCAAATTAATTGCATCAGACGATCCAAAATATATTGGAATTCTTTACGGCGATGGTATGACCGGTCAAAAACAAGTTACCCGGGTTGGCTATCCTGCCTATTCCTACTTCCTGAACAAACAGGTGTATGATTCAAACAATAATCCAATTGAAGGCATGTATGTTGACCTTTCAGGAAAAGGTGGCACCGTAAATGGTGACAATGCAGACAAATACCTGTATCATAATCCGGTTGCTGATTATTTGCTGGGCTTCTCTGCACGTTTTACCTACAAGAACTTCGACATTGCAGCTTCTACCCGTGCAAGTATCGGAAACTACGTTTATAACCAGATTGCAGCAGGTTCCTCATATGACCAAATGTACCAGATCGGATACTGGAAAAATTTCCCGACCTATTTGAGCGATACCAAATTCGTGAAACGTCAGTTTACAAGCGACTATTTTGTTGACAATGCTTCGTTTTTCAAATTAGACAATGTAAGTGCAGGATATAATTTCGATAACCTTTTTGATAAAATGAGTGCACGAATTAGCTTTACTGTACAAAACGTTTTGACTATCACAAATTACAAAGGAATCGATCCTGAAGTGGCTGGTGGTATTGATAACAATTTCTATCCCAGGCCCCGTACCTTTATGCTTGGCATAAGTTTAAGCTATTAATATTCAAATAAGATACAGATATGAATAAAAATAAAATAATATTCGGAATACTTCTTTCAGGCTTGATGATCACATCGTGTGTGAAAGATCTGGATGTACAACCACAGGACCCTAATACCATTATGGCAGGTAACCTTGGCGATGATCCTCTTTACATGAAACAAACACTGGGAAAAATATATGCCAGTTTTATTCTCTCAGGACAAGGTGCCAACGGTGGCGATGATATTACTGCTCCCGACCCAAACTTTTTCACAACTTCAAGAGCACTTTGGAATTTACAGGAAATAACTACTGACGAAGCAATTTGTGCATGGGGCGATGTTGGTATTTCTGACTTGAATACCCAGACCTGGAGTCCAAGCAATCCCTTTCTTACCGCACTTTATCAGCGTTTAAGTTTGAGTATTACCTATGCAAACGATTTTATCAAGTTTACAAACGGAAATACTGACCCTGCAGTAGCACAGTACAACGCAGAAGCCCGTTTCCTCAGGGCATTGGCCTATTCATACAGTATGGACTTATTTGGCAATCCACCTTTTACAACAGATGCTGACGGTGTTGGAAAATTCTATCCCAAACAAATTGAACGGGCTAAACTGTTTAATTATGTGGTTTCTGAATTAAAGAGTATTGAAAGCAAACTGGGAGAACCTAAGTTTTCATATCCTCAGGCCGATAAAGCTGCTTGCTGGATGTTACTTGCAAAGGTTTATCTGAACGCTCAGGTTTATACCGGAACTGCTAAATGGGACAGTTGCAAAATCTATGCTGACAAAGTGATCAGCAGTGGAAAATATTCACTGGCTGCCAACTACCGTCAGAATTTTAGCGCCGACAATGGCAAAACCAATCCTGAAATGATTTTTGCCTTGGAACAGGATGGTGTTAATACCCAAGGTTATGTTGGTACAACCTTTATCATCGAATCAAGCAGTGATGCAGTTTACATCAGGGCTGAAGATTTTCATGGATTGACCTCGAATACCAACTGGAATGGAAACAGGGCCAGAAAACAATTCATGAATGTACTGGTTGATACAATTGCTACTTATGGTAATGTACCGGTTCCTGCAAGCGATCCGCTTTTTGCCAAAAGCAAAGACAAACGCGTCTTCATCAAAATGAAGAAAAGCATGGATATTCCCAGCGCTTCATCTAACGGCGATTATGGAATTGGTGTATATAAATTTACCGCAAATAATGCTGACGGAACCAAGGCTGCAAATTACAACCCTGCTTATGCAAGCACCGATTTTCCGATTTTCCGTTATGCTGATGCTTTAATGATGAGAGCAGAAGCTTCGTTTCGCTTGGGCAATGCCGCCAGTGCGGTAACTGATATCAATGCAATCAGAACACGTGCTTTTGGAAATGCTACCGGAAATATAACAACAGCACAGTTAACCGAAAAATTTATTTTGGACGAACGCTGTCGCGAATTTTACTATGAAGCCCAACGACGTACCGACTTGATTCGTTTTGGTCAGTTCACCGATGGCACATACAGGTGGAATTGGAAAGGTGGTACATTCAATGGTACTGCAACCGATAAGCATTTAAATATCTTCCCGATTCCCGGAGATGAAGTTTCGGCTAATCCAAACATCAAACAAAATCCTGGTTATTAATCTTTTAATTTTTAAACAATGAAAAATCTAGTTATATATTTAACTTTCATTGGGTTGATCGGACTTTTGTTTTCATGTGAAAAAGACGAAACAAAAGTTGTAATGTTGACCAACCCAATTGCACCAACAATTCAGACAGTGCCTAACCTGACCCTGAAAAGGACTACAGGAAATGATACACTGTTATTTGTTGGAACAGCTGTCGATCCGGGATTCCAGGCATCTGCAACCTATTTTCTGGAAGCTTGTGCAAAAGGAAATAACTTTAAAGATGCAGTCGTAATACTTTCAAGCGTTAAGCCTGCAGCATTTAAAATTACAGTAAGCGATCTTAACGGTATTTTTCTGAAGAAGTTCCCTGCCGATCAGGTTTCTTCGGTCGATCTTCGTATCAGATCGGTATTGGTTGTTGATGCCGGCACCGGCGCTTTAGGCACCTCTAACAAACCATTTGAATACTTTTCTGAAATAAAGAATGCCAATGTTACTGTTTACGGTTTACCTCGTTTGGATTTGATTGGTTCGGGTATTGACCAGAAAATCGAGTCGGCTTTGGGTGATGGTAAATACACTGGTTTTGTGAAACTTGACAAAACAAAGGCATTCACATTGAAAGACCCTGATTCAAATGTTGTTTATGGTAACACAGGCGGCAAACTTGCAGTAAATGGTACTGGTATAATTCCAACAGATAGTGGTTGGTTTAAATTTGCTGCTGACACAAAAGGCCTCACTTATTCAATGGAACCTTATATGATTGGTCTGGTTGGTTCGGCAACTCCAAATGGCTGGAATTCACCGGATACAAAAATGGATTACCATGTCCAAACAGGAACATGGAGAATAACAACCGATTTAGTCGATGGTGAAATTAAATTCAGACTAAACGATGGCTGGGCCTGGAATTTAGGAGGAACAACTGATAAACTGGTTG
Source organism: Chitinophaga pinensis (assembly GCA_945897845.1). GTDB lineage: Bacteria > Bacteroidota > Bacteroidia > Bacteroidales > Prolixibacteraceae > Aquipluma. Next base: position 8,145 of record CAMDGL010000056.1, read on the forward strand.
TTGATGCAGGAAACTTAGCTGTGACCGCCGGGAAATACACCATTGTGCTTACGATAACCAATCCAAAATCTGTTAAAGGTGAAGTTGGCGGTAGTTGTACAATAACTAAAAATTAGTTTGTATGAAACATTTAAATAAAATATCGATGAAAAGAATGTCCATATATAGAATATTGGCTGTCCTGGTTACTGCGACAATCCTTTTTTCCGCATGTACAAAGGAAAACGCGGAGGTCAGGCTGGAATCACGGCTTGCAACTTCCCAATTGCTGAATGTTACCTCAAATTCGGCCACAGTAGTTGGTTTTGTGAAAGCAGAGGGGCCAGGCTTTAGTGAAAAGGGAGTATGCTACAACACTGCAACTGCTCCAACCATTGCAAACAACAAAATTGCCTATACAGGGCAGACCACTACAGCAACCTATAATGTAACATTGACCGGACTGGCTTATGCTACCAAGTATTATGCACGTGCTTACGCCACCATAAAAGAATCAGGAACTATTTATGGTGAAGAGTATTCATTTACAACTTTACCGGTTGTTCCAGTTCTTACTACTGCTGCTATTACAGTAATTACCGGTAATTCGGCAAAAGGTGGTGGAAATGTTACAACTACAGGTGGCGCGGAAGTAACTGTTCGTGGTATCGTTTATGGCATTAAAGCTGCACCAACTGTAGCCGACAGTAAAACTACCGATGACAAAGGATTGGGTGCTTTTGTAAGTACACTTGCAAGTCTGAAAGGAAACACCACTTACTTTGTTCGTGCTTATGCCACAAACAGTGCAGGTACAGGTTATGGTCCTGAAGTTAGTTTCAAAACTTTGGTTGATTTACCGGTTGTAACAACTGCCGCGGTTACTGCTGTAACCAAAGTATCTGCTGTTTCCGGCGGTGAAGTCACCTATGATGGTGGTGCTACTGTTACTGAAAAAGGTCTTGTCTGGAGCAAAAATGCCAATCCGACCATCACCGACACTAAAATTGCCGGAGGAACTGGTCTTGGCGCATTTGTAAGCAATCTTACAAGTCTGACATTGTTCACAACCTACCATGTTCGTGCGTATGCAACAAACAGTGCAGGTACAGCTTATGGTGCGGATGTTCAGTTTACGACTTTGGCGAACATTCGTACCTGGAATATTCCTGGCGACTATGTTGCTGCCAGCTACCCAGGTACCACATTTGCCGATTGGTCACCCGACAAATCACCTCAGGTAATTAGTACTGTTGCTGCTCCTGACAAACTGGAAGGCTATGTATATATGTCAAAAGCCACGAATGAATGGAAGTTTGCAAGCCAACCAAACTGGGATGGACCAAATTATGGCGATGGTGGCTCAGGTAAATTGGATGCCAACGGTGGAAATTTCAAATCAGCAGAAGGTTATTACAAAATAAATGCTGATGCTGCTGCCATGACATATACCGCCGTTGCTACTGTTTGGGGTGTTATTGGCAGTGCTACTCCTAAAAGTTGGGACGATGAAACTCCATTGACTTATAATTCAACTTCAAGAACATGGACAGGAATTGTACATCTTACTGCAGCTGAATTCAAGTTTAGAGCCAATCACAATTGGGATTACAATTACGGTAGTTCTTCAAAAGATGCCAACCTGAATGCTGGTGGAGATAACATTCCTGTTACCGTTGAGTCTGATTATGCCATCACTTTAGATTTAAGCCGTCCAAATGCCTATACATATACAGCAAACAGATGGGGTATAATTGGAGATGCAACAGCAGGGGGCTGGGATAATGACACCAACATGACCTGGGACGCAACCAAAAAGGTTTTCACACTTACCCTTGATTTAAAATCCTCAGGTGCCTTCAAATTCAGGGCTAACGACGGATGGGATATCAATCTTGGTGGTAATCTGAATGCCTTGACTGCCGGTGGTGACAATCTTACGATTACAGCTAATGGTAATTATACTGTTACCTTAGATCCATTTAATCTTAAAGCAACTGTTACAAAAAACTAATTGCTGAATATTTACAAGCCTATCCGCTCATTACGGGCGGATAGGCTTTTTTTATCCTTTAATTCCAATTGTCATGTTACGTCGATTCAATCTTCTTTTCTGGTTGTTAGCTTTTTTTCAGTTAAGCGTTGCCCAAATTACTACATCGCCTGCACTACCTATCGAAACCAATGCGGTAACCATCACTTTCGATTCATCGAAAGAAACGAGGCTTGGGTTTTATACTTCCGATTTGTATGCGCATACCGGTGTAATTATTGAAGGAAATACCCAATGGCAACATGTAATAGGTTCATGGGGAAATAATACGCTTCAGCCCAAACTGACAAACAAAGGTGCTGGCATTTACGAGTTGTCAATAGTTCCCGATATCAGAACATTTTACTCGGTTTTATCTTCTGAAAAAGTTAAAAAAATCGCTCTCGTCTTTCGTTCATCCGATGGGACCAAACAAACCAACGATATTCTGATCGATGTTTTTGCCGAAGGATTGAATGTCAACATTACTTCACCCGGCAAAACCAACATCTTTGAAAAAAACGAATCATTTACGTTTACCGCCTCAACCACCAGTTCAGCCGACCTGAAAGTATTCCTGAACAACCAGGAAATCGCGTCTCAAACCGGAACATTGATTTCCCAAAACGTGACCATTCCAAACGCCGGAAATTACTGGCTGAAAGTAAAAGCCACCCAGAATACAACTGTAAAACTTGACTCTGTTTACGTATTTATACGCGAAACAACTCCAATTGAAAGCAGACCTGCCGGATTACAAGCCGGTATCAATTATACCGACGATCAGTCGGCCATATTAATAGTTTATGCACCGGCCAAGAAAAATATTTTTGTTACCGGCGATTTCAACAACTGGGCGCTCGACAACAACTACCAGATGAAAAAAGACGGAGATTACTTCTGGCTTAAAATCGAAAACCTGGTACCGAAAAAAGAATACATCTTTCAGTACCTGATCGATGGCAAAATTAAAATCGCAGATCCTTATACCGACAAGGTTTCTGATCCATACGATGATAAATACATTTCATCTACAATCTATCCTGGCCTACTTCCTTATCCCGAAGGAAAAGCATCCGACCGTGCCTCAGTGTTGCAGACTGCGCAAACTCCTTATGTTTGGAGCACTCCAACCTACACCATTCCTGAGGCCAGCAAACTTTCGGTGTACGAATTGCTCATCCGCGACTTTACCGCCGAAAGAACCTATAAGGCCCTTCAGGCAAAACTCGATTACCTGAAACGCCTTGGAATAAATACCATCGACCTGATGCCTTTCAACGAATTCGAAGGCAACATTAGCTGGGGATACAATCCGAATTTCTACTTTGCTCCGGACAAGGCTTATGGCACGAAAGACGACCTGAAAGCACTGATCGACGAATGCCACAAACAAGGCTTTATCGTAATTCAGGACATGGTTTTAAACCATTCGTTCAATTCGAGCCCAATGGTTAAAATGTACTGGAACGAAACATTGAACCGGCCGGCTGCCGACAGTCCATGGTTTAACCAAACATCGCCCAACACAACCTATTTCTGGGGATCGGATTTTAACCATGAAAGTCAAGCCACCAAAGATTTTGTTGATAGGGTTAACAAATACTGGATGACCGAATACAAAGTCGATGGTTTCCGCTTCGATTTCACCAAAGGATTTACCAACACACCAGGCGATGGCAGTGCATACGATGCCGCACGAATTGCAATCCTGAAACGGATGGCCGATAAAATATGGGAAGTCAATCCCAGGGCATACGTCATTCTTGAACATTTTGCTCCTGATTCTGAAGAAAGAGAACTGGCAGATTACGGAAACGGGATGTTGATTTGGGGCAATGCAAACTTCACTTTTGGTGAAGCCGCCATGGGATACAACGAATCCGGCAAATCTGACCTTAACAGGGCATCCTATCAGTCAAGAGGTTATTCAAAACCCGGACTTTTAGCCTACATGGAAAGCCACGACGAAGAACGGCAGGTGTTCAAAACAATGACTTACGGAAATTCACTCGGCGCCTACAATACCAAAGAGCTCAATACCGCCCTCGAACGCAGCCAACTGGCAACAGCTTTCTTTTTATCGCTTGCAGGCCCAAAAATGATCTGGCAATTTGGCGAACTGGGTTACGATTTATCAATCAATTACTGCGAAAACGGCACCATCAGCGACAATTGCAGGACTAATCCAAAACCATTACGCATGGATTATCTGGAAAACAGCAACCGTCGAAAACTTTTCGATGTATATTCGTCCATGTTTCGGCTTCGCGAACAGTTCGATGTATTTACTTCAGGAACAGAAACGCGGTTTGTTTATGGCGTCACAAAAAGGATACAGCTAAATCTGAACGATCATAACATCACGCTGATTGGCAATTTCGGGTTGGCTGACCTAACAATTGCCCCTAATTTTCAGCACACCGGAACCTGGTACGAATTTTTTAGCGGAAACGAATTAACTGTTACTGATGTCAATGCTTCCCTTCTCCTGAAAGCTGGCGAATATCGTTTATACAGCGACAAAAAATTACCTGTCTTTAAAGATCTGGCCACTAGTGTTTCTGAAAAAACCAGACATTCAGCAATACGCGTTTATCCAAATCCGGCAACCGATCAGATTCAAATCGAATCGGAAGAAATAATTCGGTTCGCTGAGCTGTTCGCGATCGATGGAAAGAATATAAAAAAGACAAATGCGAATACAAATTCCATAAATATTCGCCTTGACGAATTAAAGCCAGGCATGTATTTTCTACGGGTTCAAACTGACAGTCAACTTTTTACTGAAAAAGTCGTAAAGAATTAAACGGTAACGGATAATCAATATTTTTACTAAATTTATCCAAATTCATGAACTACAAAACCTGGAGATATGAAAAGCCTCTTGCTGCTTATGGTGACGATGGTTTTTATGGTCGGATTTGGTTACAGCGCAGAACCTTTAAGGAAACCATTTATTCAAGTTAAAGTTGATGGAAAACCATCAAAAACAGGCGAAGTTTTAACGGTTAAACCTGGTCAGAAATTAATGGTTGACGTTGAGATGGAGGGAGGACGACGTGATTATTGCAAGTTTCCCGATATTTATGCTGATATTACAGGCACTTCCCAGATTCTTTCAAGGGGAAAAGATGGAATTACATATCAGGCTGACGGGAAAAAATCTGAATGGAAGTTAATAAAAGAGGAAATTCGTTTTGTAGCCGACGAGTTTCTTCAGGTAAAACCAACCGATAAACAATCAATTGCGGAAATCACCGTATCCGGTCAAAACTTTTCACAATCCTATCTTAAAATTACCATCAAAGCAAATTGGCAGTTCACTCAAAACGAGCACATTAAAACAGAGGGAAACACTGCTGAAGCAACCATCTATTTTAAAATTGCAGGAGTATCAGATGTTTGGTTCTCGTCTCAAAACGTACAGGCAACCGGTATTAAAAACGATCTGGTTTTCGAAAAACTACAAGAGGTGCAATCGGCCTGCGACAGCATCGAACTAAATTTCTACCGGCTTAATTTTGCGGCAGTGCAGCAATCCATCCGCGACCTTCAAAGTAAGGTAAACACCCTGAAAGCGACCATCGATGAAGTGAAAACCAGTAATCCATCCTATAAAACAAATGTGATTTTTGTCGGACTTCCAAGCGATTATCCGTTCAGCGACATCAGTGCGCTTTTGGCAATAAAAAATATCTGGGCCAATCTGGAAACTTCATTGACCGATCAGAAGCAGCAGCTTACCAAACTGCCTGCCACGGCTACCAGGGAAAGCAAAGATGAATTGGTGAAAATTATCACTATTTATGTTGATTGGCAGTACAGATTACCTGAAAATACCTTCAAAATTCTTTCACGGTACATTCCTGGTTTAACTGCTGAAAAGGTTCAGATGCCGGGTAATATTCATTTTATTGCTGAAGAAAAAACAGTTACCAATTATCCTCAAACCATCGATGATTTGAACGCTTTCCTTGATCAGCGGATGGTGCAGTTACCGGAAGAAATACAGAAAATCAACACCACGCACACCCGACTTCAGGCGGTACGATTGTTTGACGGAATGCTCCGAAGCTATTTTTCCTCCATCAACTGGGCCGAATGGAAAAGCACCAGAGGCTTTTGATATTATTTCTTCACGCAATACAACTTTTCAACTTCATTTAAA
>CAMDGL010000057.1 GCA_945897845.1 Chitinophaga pinensis
AAAGCTGTGTATGAAAAATGGATTTCCTTTGGTTTTTGAATAAACATGCTGGCCGAGTTCATCAGCCTGAACTTCATTCATACCGAATGAATCGGCTGTTATCTGACAGGTTGTATCCTCGTTAAGCGGTTTGATTTCTATGATCTTAACCAATCCTTTTGATTCGTAGATCTGCTTTAAAGTGATTAACAAAGGGTGCCCTTTTTCAACTTCATTGTCGCGGTATGCGCCAAGAATCAGGATACTGTCCTGCCTCGGATTTTCCAGTATTCGTTTTACCAAATTAAGAGATGGCAGGTCGGCCCATTGCAGGTCGTCCAGGAAAATTACCAGCGGACTTTCTGAACTGCTAAATACAAAGATAAAATCGAGAAGGACCATGTGAAACCTGGCCTCCTGCTCGGCAGGCTGCAATTTTGGAACAGCCAGTTGTTTATCGATGATTTTGGAAAGCTGGGGAATCACTTCTGTGATAAGTCCGGCATTATCGCCCAAAGCCGATGTAATGCGCAGCTTCCATGCACGTATTTTATCTTCGGGCTCCGATAGCAGGTTTTTTATAAATTCCTGGATGGCTTCAATAAAGGCATAATAGGGGATATCTTTCTTAAACTGATCGAACTTGCCGCTGATAAATGTTCCGTGGTTTTGAATAATCGGATATTTAATGTGCCTGATCAGCGCCGACTTTCCAACTCCCGAATAGCCTGCAACCAAAACAAGCATCGATTTTAATACGTTTAGATTCTTGTAATAGTCCAATAATTCATTTATCTCATTTTCACGGCCATACAGTTTTTGATTTTGTTTGTATTGTCCGGTGGTATCGTTTAATCCAGCCTTAAAGTGGTTCAATGGTTTTTTTGAAATGAAATGCGCTTGGATAGTCATCAAATCTGCCTTTAAACCTGCCGCGCTGTGGTACCTGGCATCCGGATTCTTTTCCATCAGTTTGGAAACAACCTGATCAATTCCTTTTGGCAAATCGGGAATTATTGAACTCAGCGGAATCGGGTTTCTTGAAAGGTGAAAATGGATGACTTCAAGCGGATCGATGGAATCGAATGGAGCCTTGCCTGCAAATAATTCGTACAACAATATGCCAAACGAATAAAAATCGCAGCTATGGGTTACTGAATATGCTGTTCTGCCTGTTTGTTCAGGCGAAATGTAGATCAAGGTTCCTTCAATCTGATCGACATTCAATATTTCATTTGTTTCGGAGTTTATATTAGATGAAATGCCAAAATCCAGTAATTTCAGGTTTCCATCGCTGGCCAGCATGATATTACTGGAATTGATGTCCTTATGAATGATTCCATTTTGATGGATATAATGAAGGATGTCAGCAAGTTGGATGGCTAAATCAAGAACTTCGGCAACACTGGGTTTTTTGTTGAAAATTTGTGTTCTTAAATTAGTCCCTTCTATGTATTCCTGAACCAGTGCGACCGTTTTTCCATCGTACGAAACCTCATAAACTTTTGGGATGCCAACATGGTCGAGGTCTTTTAGGATATCGTACTCGTGACCTAATTTTGAAACTTTCAACATATTCTCATTCAGGAATAATGATTGTTTTAAAACTACCTTCCGGCCATCAGAAATACGGTTGGCCAGTATTATTTCATTGCGCTCGTTCCTGAAGAGCGATTCTATTGCCGTATAACCTTTGTGAATTTGTATTTCTGATGTGTTCATTTTAAACTTTTTTTAAGGAAAGCATACCATAGTACCATAACTTATTTTCAAGCGCTTCAAATTGCTTGATTGAACTGAAATGATTCCCATGGTTTATTTTATTCCGGAGACCTATTCTTTTCAGGAATTGGCCGAAACGCCATAATTTACTGGCCATTGAATGAAGGTGTTTGAGTGATGGTTTGGTGTATTCGGTGATGTCTTCTATCTCAAAGTCAACAAAGCCAGATTGTTCCGCATTTATTTTGTGTTCCTGATAGGCATCAATGTCGTTTATCGACCAGCCGTCCAGCCAGTCGTGCAGTAGCTTTTCGCCTTCGGGGTGCAAAGGCCTTTCAGTTCTGAAATAATCGGCACAAATCAGTCGGCCACCGGGCTTTAGCAAGCGGTATGCTTCTTTATAGAATTTGGATTTTTCCATTGCATGGCACATGCTTTCGCAGGCCCAAATTACTGAAAACGACTCATCTTTAAAATTGGTAGCAGTGTAGTCCTGTTCAAAAAACGAAACCTTGTCCTCAAGTTGACTTTTGCGAGCCGATTTTTGCGCTTTTTCAACCTGATGCGGCACTAGTGTAATTCCGGTCACCTGCACATTGTAATTCTCAGCAAGCCAAACCGAACTTCCTCCCTGACCGCAACCGGCATCAAGAATAATGTCACCGTCTTTTACACCACCTTTTTGGGCCAATACTTTGTTCAGGTTTAACAAAGCTTCGCCATGCGATTTCACTTCATGGTCGTAATATCCAAAATGCACCGACCGGTTATTGTTGTTGAACCAAAGCAAACGATAATCCCATTGTGTATTATCGTAGTAACTTACAATTGATTTTCGGTATTCGGAATCCATAAGTATTTCATATTTAGGTCAAAGACCAGTTTTCTTTCAGGTTTTTAGGAATCCTGAATCCCGATTGTTTGCCTTTTCTGAAATGAAGCGATAAAACGGCAATCATGATCCCGCCTAAAGCCGACATCGAATCCACGATCATTTCTTCATCCATTTCCTCAACCGGGTTACCGGTTCCTTTGTGATGCAAAATATTGTGAATGAGTTCAACATGTATGTGAAAAAGATGTTTTTGATCTTCAGAACGTCCTAAAATATTCATAACCCAGGATACTATCCTTTCAATGAATCCTTGTTTAGGCTTTGTAATTTGATAATCAGTTTTTTTATCTTGAAGTGTTTTGTGGTATTTTTTCATGTCCTCGTGAAAATGCGTCCTCAAAAGTTCTTGGTGTTTTTCCTTCGCATCATCGGTTTCATGCTTTTCAAAAACTTCGGGATACTCATTTTTATAAGTTGGCCCCAACATGCGTTCAAAACAATCGGGAAATTGATCATCGGCCAACATTCTTCTCATCATTAGCAAAATCAACCTCAATGGCAAATGAAAATGGTGAAGGGTTACCACCAGTGCTTTGGTTAATGGTATTCCGGCGACAGTTTTATCCTTGAACAAATGGGCGTAAACGCTGTGTTGCAATGTCCAGGCATCTTTTACATCCTTGCAAATCAAATTATCCTGAACTCCCATGATTTTACCGATGGTTTTCCATGTATGGAACCATGCATTTTGTTCTTCAGGGCTGAGTGCATCGCCCAACATGGCCATTCCTTTAAAAAACTCCAGTGAAAACACGTGGTTTGTGGCCACTAAATCTTCCTGACTGATTGGTTTGCCCCATTCTTCGTTCCATTTTTCACCGTCTTTATTGTCCAGAATAACATGACGCATTGACGAGTGCATAATCCGCACTTTCAGGGCGGTAAGAATTCCTCTTTCTTCGGGCGCCCACCAATTTTTGTCCATCACGTCAAATACAAATTGGGCAGTTTCGAAAATTCGGCGTTCTGGCTGTTCAATAAGCAGCCTCGTCATTTTTAACACATTGGCAGGTTTCTCAGCCATATAGGTATAAGGTAAGGCTCTGAAAAACAGAATAAACACGAACTTCATTCCTTTTTCTTTCCAGATTTCATGGGTTTGGTTAAAAAGTGCGATATCTTCCGAGGAAAAGGAGAAGTTTAATTCACTTTGAATAAAGTCGTGCATTGGTTTTGGAAGTTCTGACGAAATCACACTGTCATTCTTTGCCAGGTCGATTAAAATAGTGCGCAAATGATCCATTGATTTCGACTCAAATACAGTAGATACGGCATCGTCAGCAGGTTTGTCCATTACCTGACGAAGTGATTCTAAATCGATTCCGTTCCAAACAAATTGTTGTGTAGTTTTTGCCATTTTTTTAATTTTCAAGTTATAAAGTCAGTTTAAACATTCTTTAAAAGGATAATGAATTCGGTGCCAACTCCCTCTTTGGTTTCCACCTTCAGTTCTCCGCCATGACCTTTTGTGATGATGTCATAACTTAGTGATAAACCCAATCCGGTGCCTTCACCGGTTGGTTTGGTAGTGAAAAATGGTTGAAAGATTTTATCGATGATGTGAGAAGGGATCCCGGGTCCATTATCCCGAACAGAAATGAAAACATGATCCCCAATTTTTTTTGTACTTAACCAAACAGTTGGATTACTTACAGCTGTGGAGTTTTTTATCCCTCGTGTGGGGGGTGGGGGGGCTACCGCATAGAATGCGTTGGTTATTATATTCAAAATTACCCTTCCAATATCCTGTGGCACAATATTTATTTTACCGATATTTTCATCAAAATCTGTCTTCAAGGTGGCATTGAACGACTTGTCTTTGGCACGCAATCCATGATAGGAGAGGCGCAGGTATTCATTTGCCAGTGCGTTGATATCGGTAAGTTCTTTCTGGCCTGAACTGGTTCGCGAATGTTGGAGCATACCTTTTACAATGGCATCGGCTCGTTTGCCGTGGTGGTTTATCTTTTCAAGGTTTTGAATTACATCATTGGCGATAACCTTTGCTTCTTCCATATTGCCATTGTCCAACTCCGCTTTCATTTCATCAAGCAGCTCTTTGCTCACTTCCGAAAAATTGTTGACGAAGTTTAGCGGGTTCTGTATCTCATGTGCAATACCGGCAGTGAGCTCACCGAGGGATGCCATTTTTTCGGATTGGATGAGTTGGGATTGGGTTGCTTTCAGTTCTGTGTAGGCTTTTTGGATTTCTTTGGCCTGCTCGAGTTCACGGGTTTGGCTTCGTTCTCTTTCTTTTTGAATTACCCGACTCCGGAAATAGCGATCTGCTGCAAATGCCGCCAAAGCAAAGATTAACAGGTACAAGCCATAAGCCCAAAAGGTATTCCACCATGGTGGGTTAATTATTATTCTCAGCGATGCACCTTCTTCATTCCATACGCCATTGTTGTTGGCGGCTTTTACCCGAAATACATACTCTCCCGGTGGCAGCATCGGATAAGAAGCTGTATGCTGAGTGCCAACTTCACGCCATTCATTATCGTAATTTTCGAGGTTATAGGCACAGTTATTTTTTGATGGATTGGAGTAATGAATGGCCGCGAATTCGATGGAAATATTATTCTGATCGTGAGCCAGCATAATTTCCTTCGACTCATAAATGGCATTTTTCAAAATCGACTGATCACCGGGAATCACCGACTTGTTGAATAGTTTCAGGTCGGTTAAAAATACTTTTGGAGGCGTTGAATTTGTATTCACATCGTTGGAATTGAATACTGTTATGCCATTCGATCCACCGAAAATAAATTGTCCTCGTGAAGTTTTTAAATACGAACCATCTGCAAACAGTTGACTTTGAATGCCATCGGCAATTGAAAAATTGTTAAATCGCTCTGTCTTTTTGTTGAAACGGCTCAAACCTTCAAAAGTACTCAGCCATAAGTTATCGGTATCTTCATCGGCCAGAATTCCCTGAACACTCATTGATGGCATTCCATCGTTACGGGTATATGTTTTTATCTTTCGTTTTTCAACATCATACCGGCTCAATCCGCCCTGCCAGGTGCCAACCCAGGCTATTCCTTCAGAATCTTCATAAAACGAGTTGATATCCTGCGTAATAAAAATATCACTTGTATTCTGATCGAATCCGTGCCTTTCAATTTGATCGTTCGCATAATTGTATAAAAACAAACCGTAGTTGGTCAGAAGCCACAAACCATGCGTTTCGCTTTCAAAAGCATGTGTAATTTCATTGCTGCTTGCGCTGCCATCTGAAACCTTACTTAAATCATATCTTCTGAAAGCCTTGTCATCTTTGCCTTTTTTAAAAAGTCCACCAATAGTACAAAGCCACAGATTATCCCTCTTATCCTTGTAAAACTGGTAAATAAATACGGAATCAGGCACACCGCTCAGCACCGCTTTTTTTATAAAATTCATTTTTGGAGAAAACTGGTACAATCCGATTACAGTACTGATATAGAATTCATTTGGACTGATTTCCATTATTCCTGAAACATAGTCAATTGTGGGTAAAGTGGTTTTATAAGTCCAGGATCGAATAGTGCCGGTTTGAGGATTCAATTTGTTTATTCCTGAAGCTAAACCCTGTCCTGAAGTTGTAATCCAAATTTGGCCCTCAGTGCTTTCATAAATATTATTAACCCAGCCCGGAGTTATAGTATTTTTATCGCCTGAATTAAAACTATAGGATTTCAGTAACGCCCTTTGTTCAAATTTAAACAGTCCTCTGGTGCCGCTGCCTATCCAGAGCGATCCGAATGAATCAACAATTAAAACATTGATGGATATTTGTTCAAACTGCTTGTTTGAATCATCTTTAAGAACTTCAAATTTTTCTTTTCTTCTGTCAAAATAGTACAAACCTTTGTTTGTACCAATCCAGATATTGTTGTTTTTATCAACTGCAATGGCTGTATAATGAAGTTCGTTGTTATTTTCTGATCCTGATTTGAGGGATGAATAACTGATAAATTTTTCATTTTCAGGATTAAATTTATACAGTCGTGATTGCCAGGTGGTAGCCCAGATATAGCCTTCGCTGTCAATTTTCAGATCGGTGATAACATCATTGTTTTTTGCAAATTCTTTTTCGATTGATCGGATTCTGCTAAGGTTTCGGTTTACATCGATTTTGAAAATTCCGCTGGTACTCAAAATCCAGACATTGCCTGATTTATCGGCAATTACTTTGTAAGTATTTTGAATCTTCAGACTGTCGGGCGCAATAAATTTTTTTATTTGATCTTCTTTTTTGTCGTAATAAAGGAGCCCGGGTTCTATGGTGTTATATTGTGACCATACTCCGAAATAAATACGATCCTTTTGATCTTCGCAAATCGAACCTATCCCAATTTCAAAATTGGTAATATGGTTAACCAGATGTTTGTAGGGATAATGGTGGAACGATTTTGTAACCGGGTTGTATACATTTAGATTTTCAGGAGAAGTTCCGGTCCAGATCCGGCCTTCCCTGTCTTCATACATCGACCATACAATCAGACCATTAACAGAAGTTGAGTCGTTTGGATTATTGTAGTATCTTTTGAATTCATACCCATCGTAACGGGCAAGGCCGTTGATGGTTCCTACCCACAGGTAACCGAATTTGTCCTGAAGCAGACTATTGACCTGGATTCCGGGGAGGCCATCCTGTTCGGTAAATTGGGTTAAATTACCTGGTTTTAGTTGTGCAAATGCAGGAGAAGCTAATGCAGTAATCAGTATAATTAAAGCATTAAAGTGCTTAAAGGTTTTCCTGGCTTTTTTATGCATCACTTTGAGTTAAATGTTTAAAACAATAACAAACTCAGTGTCAATCCGTTATTCTATCACTTCATTCCACAATCTGCCACTTTCTTCGGAAAGATCTGTGCTATTTTAAAATACTCGTTTTACTGCTATATATTTAATTCTAAAGTTAATAAATAAAGATAACAGTGTCTTAATTTACGAAAACACCAGGTATTCATTAATGTTCATTTTCAACCAAAGGAATTATTTCAGTCAATCATTTATAAATCAAAAAAGTAGATCTTGTTTTATTAAATTTGCAATCAAGCAGGGAATAATCGTTTGATCAACCCATTCTGTGTTATTTTATTTTACTTCAGAATAAGAACAAATTCAGCTATCCATGATCTATTGCATAAAAATTATGGAAGTACTTTCTTTAATTGTGGCCTGAAAAAATCAGCCTGTAAAAGCATAAAAAATATGATTCTAATCCTTCAAAATATCAAAGAACTGGTTCAGGTCGATCTAAAAAACCGACTGTGGGTTGCCGGAAAATCGATGGCCGAAGTTCAAACCGTCAAAAATGCTTTTCTTATTATTCAGGATAAATTGATAAAAGATTTTGGAGCAATGGAAGATCTTTACAAATCTGAATATGAGTTGGATGACATGATCATTGAAATTGATTGTTCAGGAAAAATGGTTTTTCCAAGCTATTGCGATTCGCACACGCATCTGGTTTATGCAGCTACCCGCGAACAAGAGTTTGTCGATCGAATCAAGGGATTGACTTATGAAGAAATTGCGAAAAAGGGAGGTGGAATATTGAATTCGGCCAAACGTTTGCAGGAAATGCCGGAGGATGATTTATATACTCATGCAATGGAACGGCTCGAAGAAATTATGTGGCTGGGAACCGGCGCTGTTGAAATCAAAAGCGGATACGGACTCACTACAGAATCGGAACTTAAAATGTTAAAGGTGATTCAACGAATGAAACAAAATTCTCCGCTGTTGATAAAGTCCACTTTTCTGGCTCATGCATTTCCGTTGGAATACCGCAGTAAACGAGCCGATTATGTGAATTTGCTGATCAATGAAATGCTTCCGTTGATTGCTTCGGAAGAGTTGGCCGATTTTGTGGATGTTTTTTGCGATCGTGGTTTTTTTACAATGGAAGAAACCGAACGGATTTTGATGGCTGGAATCAAATATGAAATGAAAGGAAAAGTTCATGCAAACGAACTGGCAAACTCCGGTGGGGTGCAGGTGGGTGTAAAATACAACGCTCTGTCAGCCGATCATCTCGAATACATTGAAGATGAGGAAATAGCAGCATTGATGGACAGTGAAACAATGCCAACTGTTTTGCCGGGCGCCGCATTTTTCCTGAACCTGAAACTTGCTCCGGTTCGAAGGATGATCGCCGCGGGATTGCCGGTTGCAATGGCTTCCGACTACAATCCGGGTTCGTCGCCATCAGGAAACATGAATTTTATACAATCACTTGGTTGTTTGAAATACGGCATGACTCCCGAGGAAACCCTGCATGCAACTACCATCAATTCGGCCTACGCAATGGGAATCAGTGAAAGTTACGGCAGTATTGCCAAAGGGAAAGTAGCCAACTTGTTCATTACCAAAGAAATTTCGAGTTACGCCGTCATTCCGTATTCGTTCGGTTCCAACCTTATTGAAACGGTGATTCTAAACGGTGAAATACAGTGAAGAAGCCTCCCCTAACCCCTCCTAAGGAGGGGGACACTAACGCTCTGAAAATTATAGTGTTGAAAAATAAATTATTGTGAATATGCACCGCCCAAAGTCTCTCCCTTTGGGGGAGATTTAGTGGGGGCTTAAATTTTTAATATGAACCAACTAATCGAATGTGTTCCGAATTTTTCGGAAGGAAGAGATGAAAAAATAATCCGTCAGATTACCGATGCAATTCAGTCGGTTGACGGAATCAAATTACTGAATGTGGATCCGGGAAAAGATACCAATCGTACGGTGGTTACTTTTGTAGGCGAACCTGAACAGGTAATCGAAGCTGCGTTTCGGGGTGCGAAAATGGCTGCACAGCTCATTGACATGAGTAAGCACAAAGGCGAACATCCGCGTTTTGGGGCAATGGATGTTTGTCCATTGATTCCGATTGCCAATATTACAATGGAAGAAACTGTGGTTTATGCCCGCAGATTGGCAAAAAGAGTAGGAGAGGAGCTCGGAATTTCAGTTTATTGCTACGAGTTTGCAGCATTTAAAAATGATCGCCAAAGTTTGGCCAATTGCCGTGCAGGCGAATACGAAGGACTGAAGGAAAAACTTCAGAAACCCGAGTGGAAACCAGATTTTGGGCCTATTGTGCTGAATGAACGATCGGGGGCAACCGCCATCGGAGCGCGTAATTTTCTGATTGCCTACAATGTCAACCTGAATACGACTTCAGTTCGTCGGGCCAATTCAATCGCATTTGATGTGCGCGAAGCAGGGCGTGTTGTTCGCGAAGGCGATCAGGTAACCGGAAAAATTGTAAACGACGAAAATGGTGAACCGCTGCGTATTCCCGGAACTCTGAAAAAAGTGCGTGCCATAGGCTGGTTCATCAAAGAATATGGAGTTGCTCAAATCTCCATGAACCTGACCGACATTTCGGTAACCTCCATGCACCAGGCGTTTGACGAAGTTGTAGAGCGTGCCCGTGAACGCGGAATCCGTGTGACCGGTTCAGAACTGATCGGCGTTATTCCGCTTCAGGCGATGCTCGATGCCGGTAAATATTTTCTCCGGAAACAGCAGCGTTCTGTCGGCATTCCGGATGCGGAAATCATAAAAATAGCAGTCAAATCGCTTGGATTGGACGAACTGGCTCCATTCGATCCGAAGAAACGAATCATTGAATACATGATCGACGATCAGCCAGATAAACTGATTGATTTGAGTTTGTCGGGATTTTCGAACGAAACCTTATCGGAATCACCTGCTCCGGGTGGCGGTTCTGTGGCTGCTTATCTTGGCGCATTGGGTGCGGCGTTGGGTGCGATGGTTGCCAATTTGTCGGCACACAAACGCGGCTGGGACGATCGCTGGGAAGAATTCTCCGACTGGGCCGAAAAAGGAAAAATATACCACGACCGTTTAGTGAAACTGGTAGATGAAGATACTGCCGCTTTCAACGCCATTATGGATGCTTTCGGTTTGCCAAAAAATACCGATCAGGAGAAAAAAATACGATCGGCTAACATTCAGGCTGCAACCAGACATGCCATTGAGGTGCCGTTTGAGGTGATGCAAACCGCATTTAAATCGCTCGAAGTGATTGAGGCAATGGCTGAAATTGGCAATCCTAATTCGTTGTCGGATGCCGGAGTTGGGGCTTTGTGCGCCCGGACGGCTGTTTACGGAGCATACCTAAATGTCAGGATCAATTCAGGAGAACTGGCTGACAAAACTTATGTAGCGGAAATACTGACCAAAGCCGTCCATCTGCTTCAGGAAACAGTGGCCAAAGAAACTGAAATTCTGAAGTTGGTGGAATCAAGAATTTTCGTTTAAACCATTAGCTTTGCGCCAAAATTAAAAATACCAAAATGAGTGTAGAAAAGGAAATTCAGGCACGGAGCGGTTCTAAATGTGAATTTTGTGGAGCAACCAACGACCTGAAAGTATATGAGGTTCCGCCAGCTTATAACGCAAAAGCCAATCAGTGTGTGTTGGTTTGCGAAACTTGTTTGGAACAAATTGGAAATCCGGAAAAGATGGATGCCAATCACTGGCGATGTTTAAACGATAGCATGTGGAGCACAGTTCCTGCCGTGCAGGTGATGGCCTGGCGGATGCTTCACCGGCTAAATGCCGAAGGCTGGTCGCACGATCTGCTCGATATGCTTTATCTGGATGAAGATATGCTGAAGTGGGCGCAGTCAACCGGTGAAGGAATTCCAACGGATGATTTAGAATTGAAACACATTGACAGCAATGGAGTTGTACTTCAGGGTGGTGATACTGTGGTGCTGATTAAAGACCTTGAAGTAAGAGGGGCTGGTTTTACAGCCAAACGTGGTACTGCAGTTCGCGGAATCACGCTGGTAGCCGATAATCCCGAACAAATTGAAGGTAAAGTAAACGGCCAGCAACTTGTTCTTTTGACGAAGTTTGTAAAGAAATCGACTTGAAAATAATCATGAAAATCAGGGCTTTACTTCAGGTGAAGCCCTGATTTGTTTTACTTCGGACTTCTAACTTTTTACCGCACTTTCCGATCCCCCTGAATTATATAAAGCGAAGAAAGGCATAGGGTTGGCTTCCATTTTTCAGAAAATGAAAGATTAAAATTTCGATCCTTCAAATACGGTTCTTTCAGAATTGAAAACTACTGACGCTGTTAGTTGTATAAAAAGAGTAGCCCAAAAAGAAAGGAGGTTTCGGTATTATCCTAACTTTGAAATTCAATTCTGAACTGCAATAATGAAAGTGAATTCCATTTTCTGTCTTGTGTTTATGCTTAGTTTGTGTCCATTCGTTTCGATGTCGCAAACTAATTCCGCTTGTCGTAAATCTACTGAGGGAACCGATTTCTGGTTTGCTTTTATGGAAAGTCGCAATTACCATGCTGCCCATTATGTGGAAGTAACTTTAACTTCGCCTTATACCTGCAACTACGAATTTCGCATTGGTAAATCCACTGGTGCCACAATCAGTGGTACGCTTTTTCCTGATCAGCCTAAGCAGATTCGTCTCGACTGGAAATTGGTTGAAGCAACCGGATCTGAAGGCGTTCAGGAGAAAGCGATTCATCTAACATCCGATAGTCCGATGAATGTATATGCCTTGAATTTTGACAACAATTCATCGGATGTTGCATTAATCTTTCCCACATCAGCTTTAGGAAAGGAATATTTTGCCATCTGTTACGAACCGCATATTCATGAAACAGGTCAGGGAGGTTACGGAAACGGGCGTAACAGCGAATTTTTAATCGTTGCAACCGAAGACAGTACGAAGGTTACAATCGTTCCGTCCAAAGTAACAGACCAGCTGAAGCCAGCCAAGGTTCCATTTCAGATAAAACTAAACAAAGGTGAAGTTTTCCAGGTGCAATCGATGAACAAGAATAACAGCAACGGGCAGGGCGACCTTTCAGGAAGCAATATACTGAGCAATAAACCGGTCGCTTTTTTTTCCGGATCGCTGGCAACAACAGTTCCTGCAACAAGCAGCGTTTCGGCCTGGGACCATTTGTATGAACAGATTCCACCTGTTCAGGCCTGGGGAAATAAGTTTATGGCTGTTCCACTTAAATCCAGACAAAGAGATACTTACCGTATTTTCGCAGCCTACGACAATACGGCTGTGAAGGTGGGGAATGATACTTATTATTTGTTAAAAAGTGGTGATTATAAGGAGTTTATGCTCGAGTACAACGATCCGCGCATCGTAGATAGTACCAGACCTATTTTGCTGGTTCAGTACAGTAATTCACAAAGCGTGGATGCCGCATTTACCGGGGGAAATGGAGATCCGTTTATGATTATTGTAAGCCCCTTAAATCAAACCAAACAGAACGTGGCATTTGTGGCCTATAATTCCAATCAAATCACTGATCGGTATTTTGTAAATGTAATCGCAAGAGATATTTCCACTTCGTTTATATCTCTTGATCAGGCTCCTATTCAATTCACCAGTCTTCCCAATACCGGTTATTCATTTGCCCAGATTGCTATCAGTCAGGGCAATCATCAATTGCAGACAAGTATGGAAGATAAAGGATTTATTGCCTATGTATATGGTTTTGGAGGAGTCGAATCATACGGATATGGTGTTGGATTCAACCTTGATATCCAGCTCGATTTAGGAGGTAATTTAAATAACGATACGCTTTTAATTTGCAAAGGAACCGAAGTCAGACTTGAAGCCGGTGCTTATTTTGATAATTATTCATGGAGTACTGGCGACACCATCCCTTTTGTCACGGTTTCAGAAGAAAGGATGTACACTGTAAAAGCCACTACGATTGAAGGTTGTATAAAGTCAGATAGTGTGTATCTCATGGTAAGTGATCCGAAGATTCATTTGGGAGATGATACCAGTTCGTGTGGCCCCGGAAGGATAATTCTGGATGCGGGGAAACAATTCAAAACCTATAAATGGCAGGATGGATCGACCATGCAGACATTTGCAGTGAATCAGACCGGTGATTATTCTGTAACCGGAATCACTTATTTTGGCTGTCAGGCTTCTGATACGGTACACGTAGATGTGTTTCAGGTTCCTGAAGTAAAGATTTTGGGTGAACCATTACATTGCGGTGATTTTAGTGCTAATTTGAAAGTAGAAGTTACCAATGCCGATGAAAAACTATGGAACTATGAAGGAGCAGCCAAGTGGACTTCGATACCTGCAGATGGAATGCAGTTTGAGAACATTAAACCTGATGGCGTTACTTTGAAAGCGAATAAACCAGGTTTGTACACCGTGAATTATGAATTGACCACCACAGATGGTTGTAAGGTTTCAGATTCATTTCAGGTAGGCTTTTATGAAATTCCGGAGTCAACCTTTGACGTAATTTCTCCGGAATCGACTGATAAATGTGCAACTTACGAACGCATTGTAAAATACACAGGTAAAAGTGGATCTGGCGCTAAATTTACATGGGATTTTGGCGGTTTGATTGTGCTTGACACGATTGGCCCGAATAATTTTAAGATTTCCATTGGGGCCAATAAACCAAACCGGATCATTGCACTGGTTGTTGAGGAGCATGGCTGCACCAGCCTTCAGACA
>CAMDGL010000058.1 GCA_945897845.1 Chitinophaga pinensis
GACAAGGGTTGAGAATATAATTGCTCCTCCAACAAGGACTAATGCAACTATAAAAAAGAGAATTAATGATTCGCTTTCCATATGTATAAATATCTGGATAATTTGATAGATCAAAAAGACGGTGCAAAAGTAGTTTTTTCAAGTTAGCACCAAACTTTTTTTAGAAAAAAAAGAATTGATATTTAACAATGATGATGAATTGTATTTATAGTCAGTGTTTTACTTAAAATTACAGCAGCGTTTTATAGTAGAATAAATTTTCTTACTACAGATTAGAGCAATTGTACCATTCTTGTTTTTATGGTAGACCTGTAATGTGTTTTGCGAACTCGAATTGAAGCAAACTAGATATCTATCCAGCCGGACGAGGCAGTATTAATATGTAAAATGTAATGAATTATTTATTAGTAAGTTTGTTTTGGGTCTTTTGCAGAGTCAGTATTAACTCATTTCAAATTGGATATTATTAGACCTAATCGATATTTTAGCTTTGCTTTTTGAGCCTCATGCCGGACTTGAACCGGCGACCTGCTCATTACGAATGAGCTGCTCTACCAACTGAGCTAAAGAGGCAATATTTGAGTTCAAAGATAAAAGAAAACCATCCCCGAAGAGATGGTTTTTTTGATTTAGTTTATTTATTCGATAATCGTTGGAATCTGAGAAGCATTGTATTTCCCTTCTTCCAGTTTTTTCCTTATTTCAGCAAATGCCTTAATGGTATATTCCACATCTTCCAGCGTATGCAAAGCAGTTGGAATCAGGCGAAGCATAATCAGTCCTTTTGGAATAACCGGATAACCTACCACTGAACAGAAAATATTGTAATTTTCGCGAAGGTCCATCACTGCACTGGTTGCTTCACCAACTCCACCTGTGAAATACACCGGGGTAACACATGAGTTGGTTGCTCCCAAATCGAATCCTTCTGCTTTCAGTCCACTTTGCAATACACCAACGATATACCAAAGTTTTTCGCGCAGTTCAGGTTTTGTACGTAAAAGCTCAAGACGTTTCAATGCACCGATTACCATGGCCATTGGCAATGATTTTGCGAATGTTTGAGAACGCATGTTGTAGCGCAGATAGTTGCAGATATCTTCGTCGCCGGCAACAAAAGCGCCAATTCCGGCCATTGATTTGGCAAAAGTTCCGAACAAAAGATCGATTTTATTGCTCACTCCAAAATGTTCTGCAGTTCCTGCACCTGTTGCACCCATCGTTCCAAAACCATGCGCATCGTCAACAAGCAAACGGAAAGAAAATTCATCCTTGAATTTTGCAATTTCATCAAGCTTACCGAGGTCTCCCGACATTCCGAACACACCTTCAGTAATTACTAAAATACCGCCTTTTTGTTTTTCAGCCAGACGGGTTGCTTTTTGAAGCATGTTGCGCAGACTGTCCATATTGTTGTGGGCATATACAAAACGTTTTCCCATGTGTAACCTGACACCGTCGAGGATACAGGCATGTGATTCCGAATCGTAAACGATCACGTCATTGCGGCCACAAACGGCATCAATGATAGAAACCATTCCCTGATAACCAAAATTTAACAGAAAGGCATCTTGCTTTCCAACAAATTCGGCAAGGTTTTGCTCCAATTCTTCATGCTTGTTGGTTTGTCCCGACATCATCCGCGCACCCATCGGGTAGGCTAGTCCATAATCTGCTGATGCCTGAGCGTCTGCTTCTCTTACTTCAGGATGGTTAGCAAGTCCGATATAATTGTTCAGGCTCCAAACCAATACTTCTTTTCCTCTAAATTTCATTCTCGTACCTATTTCGCCTTCCAATTTTGGGAAAGCAAAATATCCGTGGGCCTGTTTCATGTATTTTCCCAGGTCGCCCAAGTTGTTCCTTAATTTTTCAAAAATATCCACTTGAATTGGGTTTTTAAATTAACATTGCAAAAGTAATTTTTTTTAATAAGTCTGCAAATTTGTTAATTTATACTAAACAGGATTGTATTCTGGATAAAACATTCTAATTTTCGGCCGTTAATTTTCGATAAAAATGTATATTTGCGCCATGTTAATGAAAATGAGAAATTTCACACCGATTGCCATTGTATTTGTACTGTTGTTGAGTTCGTGCAGCGATTATAATAAAATTGTAAAAAGCACCGACTATGAATTCAAGTACAAAAAATCCCTTGAATATTACGAAGCAGGAGAATTCGTCCGTTCTTCAACTCTTTTGAAAGAATTGTTGAATATATATCGCGGCACCAGCCGCGCTGACAAAGTGTATTATTATTATGCCAAAAGTCAGTTTGGCATGAAAGACAATATGATGGCCGGTCATTATTTCAAAACGCTGGTAAAAGAGTTTCCGCGCAGTGAATATGCCGAGGAATCGCAGTTTATGGTCGGATATTGTTTTTACCTTGATTCGCCAAATCCCCGTTTGGATCAGCAGGTGTCTCAGAATGCTATAGATGCATTGCAGCTGTTTATTAACCTGTATCCAAAGTCAACGCGGATTGAGGAAGCAAACAGATTGATTATTGAACTGCGCGACAAGCTGGTTTATAAATCGTATATAAGCGGAAAACTTTACTTTGATTTGAAAAATTACAAGGCTGCAGTAGTGGCATTATCCTCGTCGCTGAAAGATTTTCCGGATACTAAATACCGCGAAGAACTAATGTACATGCTGGTTAAAGCGAAATATTTGCTGGCTGTAAATAGTGTTGAAGAAAAAAAGCGTGAACGCCTGAGTTCTGCTTTGGATGAATATTTTACCTTTGTGGACGAATACCCGGAGAGTAAACATGTGAAAGAAGTAGAAAAATACCATTCTACGGTTGCAAAATTATTAAATTATAAAGGTGATTCTAATTTATAGGAAATATGGATTTTAAGAAAACAAAAGCAGAAACAACAACAATTTCAAGAGATTTAAGAGAATTGGAAACAAGGACTGGAAATGTCTATGAATCAGTAATGATTTTAGCAAAACGTTCCAATCAGATCGCATCTGAAATGAAGGAAGAGCTGAGTACCAAACTTCAGGAATTTGCTTCCTATACCGACAACCTGGAAGAAGTATTTGAAAATCGCGAGCAGATTGAGATTTCAAAATATTATGAACGTCTTCCAAAACCAACTTTGATCGCTTACGAAGAATTTATAAACGATCAGATTTATCATCGCAATCCTGCAAAGGAAGCTCGTAACAAAGAATTATAATTCAAGCCTTTATGAGGCTGTCAGGAAAACATATCGTTCTCGGGGTTACCGGAAGTATAGCTGCTTAC
Source organism: Chitinophaga pinensis (assembly GCA_945897845.1). Taxonomy (GTDB): domain Bacteria; phylum Bacteroidota; class Bacteroidia; order Bacteroidales; family Prolixibacteraceae; genus Aquipluma. Next base: position 3,266 of record CAMDGL010000058.1, read on the forward strand.
AAGGCAGCTTATCTTTTAAGGAGCCTTGTGAAAGAAGGAGCTGAGGTTCAGGTTGTAATGACCCCCGCAGCCAAAGAGTTCATAACTCCTGTTACCATGTCCGCATTGTCTGGAAAACCGGTCGCTTCCGATTTTTTTTCAGCCAATGATGGAACATGGTATTCTCACGTAGATATGGGTCAATGGGCCGACCTGATGCTGATTGCGCCTGCAACGGCTGCCACCCTCGGAAAAATGGCCAATGGTGTTTGCGATAACCTGCTTATTACTACTTATTTATCAGCAAAATGCAAGGTAATGATCGCGCCTGCCATGGATCTTGACATGTTCAGGCATCCGGCAAACCTTCGTAATATAGAAGTGTTGCGTTCCTACGGAAATATCATCATCGAACCGGGTGAGGGTGAACTTGCCAGTGGTTTGCACGGTAAAGGCCGAATGGAAGAGCCAGAGAATATTGTTGAAGAAGTGGTCCGGTTCTTTGATCAAAAAAAAAAATTACTGAATAAACATTTTTTGGTAACTGCCGGTCCCACCTACGAAAAGATTGATCCTGTGCGTTTTATCGGGAATTATTCTTCAGGAAAAATGGGTTACGCCATTGCCAATGAACTTGCTTTTGCAGGGGCAACGGTTACACTCGTTTCCGGTCCGGTTCAAATAAAAAGTACAAATCCCGGAATAACAGTTATTCGTGTTGAATCGGCAAAAGAGATGCATGAAAAATGCCTCGAAATATTTTCTGAAACCAATGGGGCTGTGATGTGTGCGGCTGTTGCCGATTATACTCCTGAATCATTTTCCGATTCAAAAATCAAAAGAGAAAAAGACGATTTAGTAATACGACTAAAACCTACTGCTGATATTGCCGGGGATTTGGGTCGTATAAAAACCGAAAATCAGCTACTGATAGGATTTGCCCTTGAAACCAATGATGAGCTGCAGAATGCATTTTTAAAGTTGAAAAGGAAAAACCTTGACCTGATTGTTTTGAATTCGCTGAACGATTCAGGAGCTGGATTTGGAGTTGATACCAATAAAATAACATTGATCGATAAAGACAATAATCTGACTTTTTTTGAGTTAAAATCCAAGACTGAAGTTGCCACCGATATTGTTTCGGCTATTATTTCGGAAATGGGAAAAAGGGAAGAACTTCTGGATTAATTTGTTAATATTGAATAAGATAAAATGGTTCGTATGAAGAGAATCTGGATATTAATTTTTGTTTGTTTCGTAACCCAGCAGTTAATTGCCCAGGAGTTGCGTTGCAACATCAGCATATCGTCTCAGAAAATTCAGGGTACAAATAAAACTGTTTTTGAAACCATGCAATCTGATCTGTATGAATTCATGAACAACCGGAAATGGACCGATCATAAATATGCGATGGATGAACGCATTGAGTGCAGTTTTTTTATCAATCTGGAAGAACAAATTTCATCCGACGAATTTAAAGGAAGCATTCAGGTTCAGGTTCGCCGCCCGGTATATGGTTCTTCCTACGAAACTATTTTGCTGAATATTAAGGACAAAGATTTTCATGCAAAATATGTTGAATATCAAACGCTTGAATTCAATGAAACTTCAAATAAAGATAACCTGACCAATATTCTGGCGTTTTATGCCTACATTATTTTAGGTATTGATTACGATTCCTTCTATCCTGAAGGAGGAACTGAATATTTTCAAAAAGCGCAGTCGATTGTAAATAATTCGCAGAATGCCCGCGAGAAGGGCTGGAAAGCTTTTGAAAGCGAACGCAACCGTTATTGGCTGGTCGAAAATATTCTGAATAAATCCTATTCAGGCTTCAGAAGCTGTATGTATCAGTATCACCGTCTGGGACTTGATATAATGGGCGATAAATCACCTGAAGGCCGTGGGGTAATCGCCGAGTCATTGAAGTCAATTCAGAAAGTATTCAGGGCACGTCCGTCGCTGTATATTTTGCAGGTATTCTTCGATGCCAAATCGGATGAGTTGGTAAATATTTTTTCAAAATCTTTTCCTGATGAACGCAATCGTGTATCGGTGATTTTAAACGAATGTGATCCTTCGAATGGCAGTAAATACGAAAAAATACTCAAATCAGAGAGCTTTTGATATTTGATTAAACAACTATCTTTATCACCTGAATGTTGTTGTTTTGGTTTTCATCAAATATCTAATTTGAATTATTTCCTGTGTTAAAATCTCTTTCAATAAAAAATTATGCCCTGATAGACTCACTAAACATTGGATTTAGTGACGATCTTAATATTCTGACCGGTGAAACGGGCGCAGGAAAATCGATTTTGCTGGGTGCAATCGGACTGATTATCGGGCAAAGAGCTGATTTGTCTGTACTTAGAGATAAATCACAAAAATGCTCGGCTGAGGGAGTTTTCGAAATCCTGAATTATGGACTTCAAAGCTTTTTTACCGAGAATGAGCTTGATTATGAAGATGTAACCATTCTACGCCGCGAAATTACTCCTGCCGGCAAATCAAGGGCTTTTATCAACGATACCCCTGTTAATGTGAAGGTTTTACATGATCTTGGACTTAAACTTATTGATATTCATTCACAGCATCAGAACCTCGACCTGAACGAAAAGTACTATCAGCTAAGGATTGTCGATCTGGTGGCAGGAAATGAAAATCTGCTGAAGAGCTACAACGACGTTTTCCGGAAATACAGCCAGCTTCAGGAAGTCCTAAACAAAACCCTTTTATTGTCGGTGCAATCAAAAAAAGATCTCGACTATTTTGAATTTCAGTTTAAACAACTGGATGAAGCAAAATTAATTGAAAATGAGCAGGATAATTTGGAATTTCAGCTTGAGAAACTCACTCACGCCGAAGAAATAAAATCTGTTTTTGGTCAGGCTTACCAAATTTTTGCAGAAGATGACCGTTCAGTTCTGGCAATTCTGAAAGAAAACATGAATAATCTGGGAAAATTACGTCCGGTACTTCCGGAGGCCAATCCGATTTTTGACCGTCTCGAATCTGTTTATATCGAGATGAAAGACATTTCTGCTGAAACATTGGTAATTGCTGATAAAACGGAAAACGATCCGGAGAAAATTGAAAAGATAAATCAACGTCTTGACTTGATTTACACCCTTCAACAGAAACACAGGGTATCGACGGTATATGAGCTTTTGCAGATACAGGCGGATTTGAGTGCCAAAATTGATCAGGTTAATTCGTATGAAATTGAAATTGAACGGATACAGAAAGAGATCCATACTCAAAAGGATGCTCTGAAAGATTTGGCTGAAGAAATGCGAAAAAAACGTTCATCAGTTTCGCAGCTAATTGAAAATAAAGTGATTGAAGTATTGCAAAATCTTGGAATACCCAATGCAGCTTTTAAACTGAAATTTGAAAAGCTGGTTGATTTTTCAATGACCGGACTTGATGAAGTCAGTTTTATGTTTTCGGCAAACAAAAGTCAGGACTTGCAGGAGATAGCCAAAGTTGCATCGGGGGGTGAAATGTCGCGGTTGATGTTGGCTGTAAAAACATTGATCACGGATACCAAATCGTTGCCTACCATTATTTTTGATGAAATTGATACCGGGGTTTCAGGGGAAGTCGCTGTTAAAATGGGAATTATTCTTGGACAAATGGCAAAAACAGTCCAGGTTTTGAATATCACTCACTTGCCACAAATTGCTGCCAAAGGCAAACATCATTACAAGGTTTTTAAATTTGACGAAGCCGATCAGACTTATACTTCAATCAGGAAGCTGAGCGAACAGGAACGCGTTGAAGAAATTGCCCAAATGTTGAGCGGCGAAAACTACTCACAAACATCTGTTGCGGCTGCCAGGGAATTGCTTCAGTAAGAGGATTTTGTTATAAAGTGGTCATAAAAAAGTCATTGATGGCCATTCAATTACCAATAATGACAATTGAATGACAACCAATGACAATAAATGACCAGTTTCCTGCTACAACCGATCTTCCAGAATTAAACGAATCTCATCAGGGCCAATATCTGCTTTCTCTCCAATCTTGAATCTGCGTTTTTTGAACCGGGTACAAATGATATCAATGGTTTCCGTTGGAACTCCGTAATCGGGTAATTTGGTAGGCAAACCAACTGATTCGAAAAAGTCAATTGTCTTTTCAATGGTCCTGTCGATTCTTTCCAAATCACTTCCTTCACTGATGCCCCAAACGCGCTCGCCAAGTTGCAATAACTTATCTTTCTTCAGTTCACGTTTAATGTGCATTACACCGGGCAAAACAATCGCAAGTGTGCGTGCGTGGTCAATTCCGTGGTAGGCGGTCAGTTCATGTCCAATCATGTGTGAAGTCCAGTCTTGCGGAACGCCAACACCTATTAATCCGTTCAATGCCATTGTTGCGCTCCACATGAAATTTGCAGCCGCTTCGTAATCTGTCCTGTTGGCCAATACTTTCGGGCCTTCTTCAACCAAAGTTTTCAGAATACTTTCAGCAAAACGGTCCTGAATGGGCGAGTTTACAGGGAAAGTAAGATATTGCTCAATTACATGCACAAAAGCATCAACAATTCCGTTGGCAACCTGTTTGTCGGGCAACGAAAAAATTACTTCAGGATCGAGAATTGAAAAAAGAGGCATCACTTTTTGAGAGGCGAATGAAAGCTTTTCAGTTGTCTCAACCCGTGTTACTACCGAATTACCGTTCATTTCTGAACCGGTTGCCGGTAAAGTTAATACGGCGCCAATTGGCAATGCGCTTTCCACCTTTGCTTGCCTTGACAGGATTTGCCATGGATCTCCCTGAGTGAAGAGGGCGGCTGCGGCAATAAATTTAGTGCCGTCAAGTACCGATCCGCCACCAACAGAAAGCAAAAATGTAATATTCACATTTTTAACTACTTCTACTGCTTTCATCAGTGTTTCGTAGTGCGGGTTGGGTTCAATCCCGCCAAATTCAACCACTTCAAAACCTTCAATGGAAGCTTTTACCTGATCATAAACGCCATTTTTAAAGATACTTCCACCGCCATAAGTCAGCAGAATTTTTGACCCTGCCGGAATATTATCGCCAACTTTCTGAATTTCACCTTTCCCAAAGATGATTTTTACAGGATTTTGATATTCAAAATTATACATGATCCGAAATTTAAGATTTACATTTAACGAGTCATAAAATTACCTATAATTCTCAAATATGTGTTTTATTAGTTGTTAATAAATTTTAAGGCGTACTTTTGTAAAAAAAATACTGAAATGAATAATTCTGATCCGAATTCGGATGGTCCTGCAAGCTTTTATGAACGATACACCGATTTTACCGATGGTCAGATCAGGGAAATTTTGAAAAATCACAGGAATTACCAGGAATCAGCAGTTACGGCAGCAGTTAAAATAGCCATAGAGCGTGAACTGATTCATACAGAACAAGATTTGCTGGGGCCTGAATATCAATCAAAACCATCGACTGGATTGTCTCTTTTTCCTGACATAACTGATTCCTATCAATATAAAAAAGTGGTGGCAAGTATTTTTCGCGTATTGTTTTTTGTGGCATTAATTCCAATCATATTTGCCACCCTTAAATATTCAGAAGGCCTGCTGAATATGACATTTGTGGGAGCTGTGATTGGCCTTATTTGGGCTGCTCTTACCTTCCTCTTGCTGAAAACAGAAAAGATGTTTATTGCAAATGTTCAGATTGTGTTGCTCATTTTTGCATCGTTTGGGATCGGGTATCGTCTTTTCATTCAGAATACTTTTCAGGTAGTTGATTTATTTATATTGGTAATTGGCACAATGCTGGCACTCTATTTTCTTTTCTACCTGAAACATTTGATCAGATCAAAACCATCGCAGCTTTGAGTTTTTCAAAATTCTGTTTATCCTTCAAATTTCCGTTTTACCTGATTAAATCGGTCGTTCATCGAAAATATTATTCAATTGGCGGTTCGTTTTAATATTTTTATTCAGAATTTTAAAAACTGTATGTATGTATATTCTTAGGTTAACCAGTTTGATTTTTGCGCTTGGGCTGCTGATCAGCAAACTTTTTGCAGCACCCGTTGCACCGGTTTCTAAAGATTGGAGTGATAAAGATATCCGGACTTATAAAGTTCAACCATTTACTAAAATTTATCTTGAAGGTGCTTACAAAGTAATCCTTGAACAAGGTCCGGAGCAACAGTTGAGGATAAAAACCGATCCGGATAATTTTCAATACATTGATGTTCAATCGGAAGCATCGTCATTAAGCCTCAAAATCACCAAAAAACACTTCAATTTTGACGAACTGGTTTTATACATCACTTTCAAAGATTTGGAACAGTTGGTAATTGAAGGTGGAATCAGCCTTGAAACAAAAGGATATGTCGATTTTAAGGATTTTTACCTGCATGTTGAAGGAGGAGCAAATATTGAAATGAACCTGAAAGCCCAAAAACTGAAGGTGATAGGGCAGGGGGGCGTAAAATTTGAATTCGATGGCATTGCAGATGAATTGGATGCAACCGTTTCAGGAGCAGGTCACCTTGATGCATTTGATCTGAAAACCAGAAAAACTTTCTGTAAGCTTGAAGGTGTTGTAGCAGCGAGTGTCTATGCAACCGGCGAGTTACATGCAACAATCAGCGGTGTTGGAAAAATAAGATACCGGGGCGATCCACAAGTGTTTAAAAAAGTGGAAGGGATTGGTTCTGTATCCCGCGATTAGAAGTTATTTTGTTGTTTTTTAGGAGGTTATCTGTTTCAGATAACCTTTTTTGTTTTTATTCCTGACTTTTGTAGATGAACTAATCCGTTTTCATGCTGTTTATTAATTTCTGAATGAGTTGGTTTGCTTATTTTTATTTTGAATTAATATTTAAACTAATTCATTGAATATTAGATTAAAATCTGTGAGATAATGAAATAATGTTTAAACTAAAATGTAAATGTTTAAACAATATTTGTAGTTAACTGTTTTAGCATTAGAAAATAATTAAAAAAAGGAGAAACCACTATGAAAGTAAATGGGTTTTTAAAAACAGAAACGGCAAAACCAAAATATAATGGAAAGCATTTGCCACTTAATAATAATCAAAACGGACATGATTTAATTGGAGATAACCATGTTGCGACATCGCTGGAAACTCCGATGCGTGAAGATGCATTTTTGCTCAGCGATGAACAGAAAATTCTTCTGATTGAAGATAAATTCCGCGAAATTATGAATGTTTTAGGGCTTGATTTGAGGGATGACAGTTTGAATGGAACGCCGCACAGGGTAGCGAAAATGTTTGTAAAAGAAATATTTTCGGGATTGAACCCTGAGAATATGCCAAAAATTTCGGTATTCGATAATAAATTCAAGTATGGTGAAATGCTTGTCGAGAAAAATATAAACATGAATTCGACTTGCGAACATCATTTTCTTCCCATCGTTGGAAAAGCGCATGTCGCTTATGTTTCAAGTGGTCAGGTTGTTGGATTGTCAAAAATAAACAGGGTGGTCGATTATTTTGCACGTCGCCCGCAGGTTCAGGAACGTTTAACTGTACAGATTGCCAGTGAATTGAAGCGAATTCTTAAAACTGAAGATGTGGCCGTTATCATTGATGCAAAACATTTGTGTGTTTCGTCACGCGGAATTCAGGACGAAAGCAGTTCGACGATTACTGCGGAATATGGCGGAGTTTTCAAAGATCCACATCGCAAGGAGGAATTTTTAAAGTATTTATCGCTTGATATTTAGGAGGAATAATTACTTGAAAGTCGTTGATATTTATGAATTTCGCTAATTTGAAATTTATTTGATTATTTGAGTTTAGGGATTGGAAAATTGGATAGAAAGCCTTTCGAAAGAAGGGCTTTTTTATTTTATCCGTGTTTTTTTTTCGTTCATTTGTGCCTAAATATTTTATAACATGGACGGACGGAAAAGATCGGATGTTAAACCAGGATTGTTGGTAAACATCGTGCAAAAACATCATCAGCGAACCGGCGAATTAACCGAAGGAGTTGTGAAGAACCTTTTGACCAATTCGCCCAATCATCCGCATGGAATAAAAGTGCGACTTGAAACAGGTGAGGTTGGACGGGTTCAGGAAATCCTGGAGGAAGATTAACTTATTATTTTTCAAATGCAAATTCTATCTACAAATATTGCTCAACCAAGCACCATTATTTGGCGTGGACAGGAAGTATTGACCGGTATATATAAATATGGCGTTGATACACCAATTTTTCTGAATACGGAAGATGTTGACAACGATCATGTGCTCGATCGTCGGTACCACGGGGGCCCAGACAAATCCTGCTATTTATATTCTGCCGATCACTATCCGTTCTGGAAAATGAAATATCCTGATCAGGATTGGAACTGGGGTATGTTTGGCGAAAATCTGACTGTCAGCGGATTGAATGAAACTGATATTCGAATTGGCGATAGTTTTCAAATAGGCGGAGCGGTTGTGCAGGCTTCCCAACCCAGGCAGCCATGTTTTAAACTGGGTGTCAGGTTTGGCGATCAGAAAGTAGTGGATGATTTCTGGAATTCACCCTTCCCGGGAGTTTATGTCAGGGTTTTGCAACCTGGCCATGTTTCAAAAGGAGATAAGTTTACTTTGCTGGATAGAAATCCGGAAAGTCTTTCTGTTAGCGAGGTGTTTTCAATATTCAGGAGCAACAGAACTGATTTTGATTTGATTAAAAAAGCGGTAGAGGACCCTTTTTTGGCTGAATCGTGCCGGAAGGATATCCAAAAACTTCTGAAATAACTTTTCCTCCCGATGTTCGTGCCCTCATAGAATTCCTTCTCAGAAATACTTTATCTTTGCGCCAAACCTTCAGAAATATGACCAATCACAAAATTGTGGTAGCTATCGACGGGCATTCATCGTGTGGAAAGAGTACGATTGCCAAGGCGGTGGCTGCAAAATACGGATATGTTTTTATCGACAGCGGAGCAATGTACCGTGCTGTTGCACTTTATGCGTTGCGCCATAATCTGGTTACTGATGGTGAATTGAAAAAGGAAGAACTTATTGGCGCACTTTCGGAGATTAAAATCGAATTCAAATACAATCCGGTAAGTAAAAAAAGCGATACTTTTCTGAACGGTGAGAATGTGGAAGCAGAAATCAGGCAGTTACCGGTTTCTCAAAATGTGAGCCCGGTAGCAACCATTGCCGAAGTGCGTGCCGCAATGGTTCGTTTGCAACAAGAAATGGGCAAAAATAAAGGAATTGTGATGGATGGACGCGACATCGGTACAGTGGTTTTCCCTGATGCAGAACTTAAATTGTTTGTTACTGCAACTGCTGAAATACGTGCACGGAGGCGTTTTGATGAGTTAAAAGTCAAAGGCGAAGATGTTTCGTTTGCCGAAATTTTGGAAAACGTAAAAGAGCGCGATTTCATTGATTCGACCCGCGAAGCCAGTCCGTTGCGAAAAGCAGATGATGCTCTGGTTTTGGATAACAGCTACCTGACCCGTGAAGAGCAGATGGAATGGGTGATTGGAAAAGTGGAGGAAAGGTTAAAGTTCAAAAGTGCAGAAATCTAATTCTTATTCAATTTTGTCGAAGTCGGTATATTTAATAATAGTTGTTTTACCTACTTTCATTAGTTCCAACAAATCTTTATCTCCGGTTATTAAAAAATCAGCTTCCGAATCAATCGCTAAAGAAATCAAATAATTATCTTTTGGATCCCTACAAATAGTTGTACTTGAACTTATTATAAAATTCACAGACGACTCTTCCAACAGTTCGAAGAACTCATTAATTTTATCCTTTAAAAAATACTTTTTAATCTTTGGCTTTTTGAAAACTTCGGACAATTCCTGAAGCTGTTCATTGCAGGTGATTATTTTGATAAATTTAGAATCTATCTGATTTTGAAGTCCTTTTAAATTTTTTCCGATCAAAAAGGAAATCCAGATGTTGGTATCGACAATTATTTTATAAGATTTGTTTCCCTTTTTCATATCGCTGTGTTCTAACAGATTCAACCTCTTTTGTTATTTCCTCTAATGTCAACTCATTTGACTTTGTCGATTTTAGAAGCTTGTTGAATCTTTTTAGATACAATGATTTTTTCAATTCATTGTATATTTCTAATTTGTCATTGTCGTCCAGTTTGTTTAGTATTCTAATAAACTGGCTTTTATCTAATTCTATGCTTATAGTTTTCATTTTCTGATCGTGAAGTTTCATCAAAATTAGTGAATATCTCCGAAGGAGACAAATTTGATCGGATACAAGATAATTCTAAAATTTCAGGTAGAATAGTTAAATTCGCCATTAAAACTTTTGCAAGTGATAGTAGAAATTGACCAAAAATCAGGATTTTGTTTCGGTGTTTTAAATGCCATCGGAAAAGCAGAAGAAACGCTGTTGTCTGAAAATGTGCTTTATTCGCTGGGTCAGATTGTACACAACGAGCTGGAAGTGAAGCGACTTCAGGAAACCGGATTGAAATCAATAAGTCACAGGGAATTTTTTCAGTTGAAAGACTGCAAAGTTCTGATCCGTGCCCACGGCGAACCGCCATCAACCTACGAATATGCCGCTAAAAACAATATTACCCTGATTGATGCTACCTGTCCGGTCGTTTTAAAGCTTCAGCAAAGAGTGAAAACGGCAGCAGAAAATATACGCACAGAAAATGGGCAGGTCGTTATTTTTGGCCATTTGGGACACGCAGAAATTACCGGACTGGTTGGACAAACAAACAATGAAGCAATTGTAGTTGAGCATTCGGATGATCTCCAAAAGATAGATCCAACGCGGCCGGTGGTTGTATTTTCGCAAACAACAAAATCGGTTGATGAATTCAAAAAACT